>NZ_WKEE01000005.1:0-135477 GCF_021605635.1 Stenotrophomonas sp. PA-6-5C | reverse complement strand
GGGTAGGGTCGCCCTGGTTATTTCTGGTATGGGCATAGGAGGGCTGCGTGAGGTGGGAGGAAGTAAAATCAGAAGCGGCTCAAAGCAAAAGCGAAAAGCGTCGTGGGGAAAAAGGCAAGTGGGGCCTCGGCTCTCGCCGGGTCCGGCCCTCAGCAGAGGGTGGAAATGTGAGGCGTTTCAGGCTTTTGTGTTTTCTGCGTTGCCCTGTCATTTTTGCATTTTAGTCAGGAAGAGGTTGGGTTTTTTGGTTTACAAAAGAGTGGGTTGTCGTAACCTGGATTTATAGGGAGGCAATACCGCTGACCTCCAAAACCCAAAGGGAACCGCCATGCAAAACAATACTTTCACCATCCAGGCCACATATCATCCTAACCACTGGGAGCCGATTGAGAACGCGGAATACGAGACGCTTGCCGATGCGGAGGCAGGCATGGAGGATCTGGAGCAGAACTTGGGCTGGCGCGACATGCGCATCGTGGACGAAACCGGGCATGTATGGACTTACGGGGAGGAGGGTGAGGAGGAAGAGGGTGCCTAAACCCTATGCCATCCTCCCCAAGCAACCGGCCCCGCGCCGGTTGCCCACGGTTCGCATTGCCACTGACAAGGCCGCCGCGTTTCGCGCTCTGGCACGTCAACAGGGCCTGACGCCTACGGCAGCCTTGGCGGCGCTGGTGAACACCCACGCCGAGATCCGCGAGCCCTTCGCTCCCCGTGTCCGTGCCAAGCCAGCCGAAGGTAGGCGCTACACCGAGCTCCTGCCGGACCCCAAGGTGCTGACCGAGCAGGCCAAGGGCTTGGCCGACGATGCACGGATGGCCGGGATCACACTGGGCGAGGCCATGCGCCAGTTGGTGGACCGTTGCTTGGAGCAGAGTCGGTAAGTCAGGGAACAACGACAAGCGGCAGCCCAGTCGTCGCTCTTGCTATTCGGAGTTCCCTTGATCAGACAAGTTCGCCGGCCTCCGTGTTTTTATCCATTGGATGAACTGGTTAAGCCATAGATCGCTTGTTGTGCCTTGGCGCCCAAGGTCGAACCCATGGCCGCCCCGCTCATATACGTGCACCTCGGCTTCCACTCCCGCCTTGCGCCACGCTTGGTAGAGCAGAATGGGATCGTTGGGCTGATATTCGTCGTCGGCCGCGCCGGCGATGAAAGCCGGGGAAGCATCGGAGGGGACGGGGGAACGCAGGCCCCCATAGATCAGCCCCACAAAGTTCGGGCGGGTGGCGGCGAATGCGGCCGCATGCTTGAACACTGCGGCTCGGCTGTCCGCAGCAACTGAGGCGGACAGCTTGTTGTAAGGGAAGGTCCTGTTGATTCGGTGAATGTTGCCGGCCGCATCCTGGCGTTTCACGCGGACCTGCCAGGCGCTGCCGCGGTCGTAGACCCCTTGGCCTGTCAGTTCCTTTTTGGGGCGAGCCATGCTTGATAGTCCCTATCATTAGAGGTGACTAGTTTTCCCAGAATTTTCCCTGTTCGTCAATAAGTAATTGATATTTAGTGGTTAAAAGGATGTTAGCTTATATTTCGTAATGCGTAGGTCGTAGGTTCGATTCCTATTTCCGGCACCATGTTTGATGAAAAGCCCCGGCCTTGGCCGGGGCTTTTTGTTTGGCCGGCACGGCCATTGGTAGTGCCGGCCGCTGGCCGGCTGCTTCAGTAGTGCCAGCCCATGGCTGGCAGCCCAGAATTTCGAGCCTGCGGCTCGCTCGTCCCTCCGGCTTCCCAGGCACTTAGTTCTTCGTGCTATAGCTGACCTGTAGGCCGCATTCGGCCCCAATGGGCCGTCAAATTCCTCGATCCCCATTTCCTGTGCTCTGAATACCCGGCCTTGCTTCAAGGCTCTTTCAGGGATTGGAAGGATGGGGAGTTTCGGGGGAACTGCAGGCGGCGTGTCCACCCGCTTCAGGGGAATCGAAGGTCGAATTCGGAAGCTGGGTGCTTTAGGCACTTGGCCGCGCTGCGTGCTGCTGATTGGATTCGGCCTGGCACCCTCCGCAATTGCCCAGACGACGGTCACGTACATCTACACCGACGCTTTGGGGGCGGTGGTGGCTCAGACGAATGCCCATGGCAATGCGATTAGGCGATATGACTATGAGCCCTACGGTGCAGTGGTAGGTGGTCAGGTTAAGGATGGCCCGGGATATACCGGGCATGTGAGTGACTCGGCCACTGGCCTACGCTACATGTAGCAACGTTCTTGCCGGACTGAAATTTCATTCGGTGAGCAGGTGATCGCCGTCACTTGTGAATGAATTGTGAATCGTGTTACACATGTCGTGCGGGTCAACTGGGGAGTTGATCAGCACTAGCGGGTATGCGTTGAAGACTGCTCCAACCTGCAGTGACAGGTGGTGCAGGCCGCGTCATGGACGAAGGGAAATCCACCATATGAAGCGTTTCCAAGGAACGGCGCGCCGTTCGTTGTTGTGCCTGCTCGTACTTCTTGCTGGGCCAGCGATGGCCGCGCAGCCATGGCAGGAATACTCCAAGCTCATCAAATCTCGCGAACAGATCACATCTGAAGGCCCGCAACTGTTCGGTGATTCAGTGAATCTGTATACCGGCGAGCTCAGCTTTGCGGTGAGCGAGGTTTCAATCCCCGGAAACAATGCCTTGCCCGTGGCGCTGGGCAGGAAGTACGTGGTTCCCGGAGAGGGCATCCCCAATCACCCCATGGGCGATTGGGACATCGATATTCCCTTCGTCGGCGGCACGTTTGAGCATGACTCGGGCTGGAACGTGACAACCGCGCAACCCTGGGCTCGCTGCTCCTCGCCAGTGGAAGCGTGGGAGGGCGCACCTCTGGTGGTGGGTGTCCAGGGCATGTCAACCGTGGACTCGTGGGAGATGTGGCACGGCAATCAGCTCTTTACATCTACTACGGGTCCGCAGGAACTGCTGTTCCGCGTAGCCGGTTCGCCCGCGGGCCCAAGTGACGGGCGAGTGTACCCGTGGCTGACGACCCAGAACTGGACGCTGTCGTGCTTGCCCACACTAAAAAGCGGCCATGCGGGCGAGGGGTTTCTTGCACACGCCCCAGACGGAACCAAGTACCACTTCGATTGGATGGTCGTTACGCCTGTGGAGCCCTTCGCCAAGCCGAAGATCCAGGACGGAGTCGTGGTCGATCACGTGTTCCTGCGTGACCGCATACGCCTGTATCCATCCCTCGTCGAGGATCGTCAGGGAAACTGGGTCAGATATCACTGGTCCGGCTCTCAATTGACGCTTATCGAAGCAAGCGATGGTCGGCGGATCGATATCACCTGGACGTCAGGCCGGATATCGCAGGTCAGAACGGGTACCCGTACTTGGCACTACGAATACAACCCGTGGGGAATTCTCCTGCAGGTTACGCGTCCAGATGGTCGCCAATGGAAGTACGACCACTCACAGGTGGCGGGGATCATCTATGACCCTAGAGAAGAGTCCGTTGCTGACGCGTTGGGGCAGCGGCGGCGCTTTGTCCAGGATCAAGGAGTGATATGTGCTTGGATGCGAGTGTTGAAGGACACGCCGAGCGTCCTTCGAATGACGCACCCAACCGGCGTCACAGGTGAGTTCACCTTGGGCACCGTCCGCAATGGCCGTACGGGCGTTGCATCAGATTGCCTCTTCCCGATGATCGGGCTGAATGACTTCATACCTGATCCACCCGGCGACACCATTTCAAGTACGTTGCCGATTCGCTTCGATACCTTGGCGTTGAGGGCGAAACGCATTGTTGGTAGCGGTGTGGATCTCACCTGGCGCTATGACTACGCTCCGCCCAGCGCCCAAGCCATCACTGACTGCAGGCCCGGAAACTGCCAGACAACCAAGACCAGCACGGTGACTGCACCTGACCAGTCAACCACGGTCTTGACCTATGGCATCTATTTTCAGGAAAACGAGGGAAAGCTGCTGCGTACCGAAGTGCGCCAGAACGGCGGCACGTTGCGAACCACTGATGACATCTATGTGAGCAATGCTGAGGTTGTGTCGCAGCCATTTCCGGCCCGGGTCGGGATCAGCTCGCAAGGGCGGCAGGATACGTTCGCCAGTGAAACCTGGCGCCCCCTTCGTGAGCGGCGGATCACCGAGGGCGGGACGGTGTTTTCCTCCACCGTCGAGCAGTTCGACACGCTGACGCGTCCCCTGCGCGAGAAACGCCACAATTCGCTGGGAGAGTCGCGTACCACCGCGACTGAATTCCGCGATGAGCGGATCCGTTGGATTCTTGGGCAGGTTGCCAAGGTGACCAGCGTCGACTCCGGTCTGGAGATCTCCCGCACTGACTTTGATGCGTTTGCGCGCCCGTCCCAGAGCTGGTCCTTTGGTCGCCTTGATTCAACCACTGAATACGATGTTGATGGCACCGTGTCGCGTTACGTCGACGCCAATGGCAATGCTACGCGTCTCTCCTCGTGGAAGCGCGGCTCTCCCCAGCTTATCCAATTCGCGGACGGTGCGAGTGTGCAGGCCACAGTTGACGACCACGGCTGGTTGCGCTCGGTTACTGATGAGAACGGATTCACCACGTCCTATGACTACGACATCATGGGGCGCATCAGTGGCATCAACCAGCCATCCGGCGACAGTGTTGCCTGGAGTCCAACGAACATTTCGCTGGAGTACATGCAGGCGGCTGAGAACGGTATTCCTGCAGGTCACTGGCGGCGGAGCGTAACCACCGGTGACGCCCGGTCGGAGACCTATCTGGATGCGTTGTTCCGGCCGGTGCTGACCCATGCTTTTGATGCTCGTAATGTAGCCGGCACACAATCATTTGTCCGCTCTGTCCTTGATCATGAGGGACGAACGCTGTTCACTTCCTATCCGCACGCGTCGCTGCCAGCAGCAACAGGTACGTGGCAGGAGTTCGATGCGTTAGGCCGTCTGGTGGCCACGTCGCAGGATAGTGAGCTCGGTTTGCTTACAAGCTACGTCAGCTACAGCGGTGGCAACTCCGTCCGTATCCAGAACCCCCGTGGCCAAGTGACAGTCACGCGATACGAAAGCTTCGATGCACCTGCCCAAGACAACCCTGTGCTGATCGAGCACCCCGAAGGGGCGCGCACAGCAATCAGTCGGGATGTTCTTGGAAAGCCGCTGAGCATAATGCGGTACAGCATCGATGGGGCGACCTCTCTGCTGCGGAAGTTCATCTATTCCGGCGACCAGCGTCTGTGCAAGAGCATCGAGCCGGAAACCGGCGCGACGGCTATGGGTTATGACGCTGCAGGCAATCTGGCATGGTCTGCATCCGGTCTGGCTAGCCTTTCCCATGCGTGTGACGAGCCGGCAGCAAGGGCATCAGGGCGCCTCGCTACACGCACCTACGATGCACGTAATCGACTGAAGACGCTGGCATTCCCTGACAACAATGGCAGCCAGTCCTGGACGTATACGCCTGACGGAAAGACGGCGTCCGTAACCACCCAGAATCAACTGGGAGCAACGAATGCGACAAGCATGTTCGAGTACAACCGCCGGCGACTGCTCGTTGGCGAAGAATCGCGAATTCTGAATGGGTCGATGCAGACCCTTGGCTACGCCTACGACAGTATGGGAAACATTGCAGGCGTGCGGTATCCGAGCGGCAGCTATGTACACTACGCGCCCGATGCGCTGGGAAGGCCCACCCAAGTGGGTGACCAGGTAACGCAGATCAGGTATCACGCCAATGGAAGTGTGGCGTCCTTCACCTATGCCAATGGCATCGCGCATTCGTCGCCACAGAATGCACGGCAGCTGCCTCTGCAGATCAATGACGCAGGTGTGCAGGGTCTGCAGTATCAGTACGATCAGAACGGCAACGTCAACGCAATCAATGATGCAGTCGACGCTGTGCGCAATCGCACGATGAGTTATGACGGCCTGGATCGCTTGACACGTGTTCAATCGCCGTCATTCGAGGGTACGGGGGTCTTTGAGTATGGCTATGACGCGCTCGACAACTTGACCCGGGTCAGTCGTGGTGGGGTGACGGACCACTCTTATCTTTATGACGCGTCAAATCGCCTGACCAATGTCCGCAACGCGGCCGGCGCCACGGTGATAGGGCTGAACTACGACGTCCAGGGCAATCTGAGCACGCGAAACGGGCAGGCCTTTGTCTTCGATGCGGGTAATCGCTTGCGTGCTGCTGCAGGCAAGGAGCGCTATGACTATGATGGCTTTGGACGTCGTGTCCAAGCCATCGATACCGAGGAGCGTGGAATCCGTTCGCTCTATGGCAATGATGGCGTCCTGCGTTGGCAATACAACCAGCGTGATGGAAAGATCCTGGAGTATCTGTACGTGGGCGGCCGCCTGGTCGCACAGGTTGAGCAGCCTGCAATGATGGGGGTTCCTGTACTGGTTGCTCCTGTGAAGGACTCTACAGGCACTTTCAGTGTGGGTTGGTCGGACGTGGGCGCTGTGTCCTATGAGTTGCAGGCGTCCATCAATGCAGGAGCGACTTGGGCGCAGGTCTACCGTGGCGGCTCCCGCACCGCAAACGTTCAGGTAGGCGCCGCCGGGTCCTATCTGTATCGCGTGCGCGCATGCGATGGTAGTACCTGCGCTGCCTGGAGTTCCGTCGTCAAGACGGATGTCATCTTCAAGCCGGCCACGGCGCCGGTGCTGGTTGCACCAGGTATTGGCCTGTCTGGTACGTTCAACATCGAATGGAGTGCCGTGGCTGCGGCAACGCGCTATGCGCTGGAAGAGGCCGGCTCCGCAGCCGGACCCTATACGGTGATTTACGATGCGGGGCTGCTGAGTTTCGCTGTTACTTCGCGCCCGGCGGGTGACCGCTTCTACAGGGTTCAAGCCTGCAATGTCGCGGGGTGCAGTCCTTGGTCTGCTCCCGCCAAAGTTGCTGTCGTGCATCCGTCGGGATCATCCCCGGTGCTCAGCGTGCCGACCACAAGCATCAATGGTGTAGTGGCAGTTCAGTGGTCGGGTATTGCCGGCAGTGTCAGGTACGAGCTTGAACGCGCTGCTGCCGAAGGCTGGGCGCAGATCTACAGTGGCGCTGCCCTGTCATTCAATGAACAGGGACTGGCATCCGGTATCCATCGCTATCAAGTGCGAACCTGCAATGCGGCCGGCTGTAGTGCCTGGTCTGCTGAGGCGGTCACGACCATGGTGCGCGTGCCTGCTGTCGCACCGGTCATTGCGTTGTCCTCTACACAAGCCAGCGGCACCTACAGCGTGAGTTGGTCGGCGATTGCCGATGCGGCAACCTACACGTTGCAGGAGCAATCGGCCGGCGGTAGCTGGGCCGTCGCATACAGCGGTGAAGCTCGGAGCTTTGCAGTCAGTGGCAAGGGAAACGGCACTTGGTCGTATCGCACGCAGGCCTGTAACGCAGCGGGTTGTGGTCCGTTCTCGGTCGTGTCTGCCACCGAGGTTCTGTTGCCACCGGGGGCGCCCGCAGTTAGTGCCCCTGGCTCTTCCGCGACCGGTAGTTTTGCTGTCACCTGGATATCTGTGCCGACCGCAACGACCTATAGGCTCGAGCAGTACAGCGGTGCTGCTTGGACCGAGGTGTATGCAGGCTCGGGATCCAGTTTTACCGTTGGAGGACGAAGCACTGGTACCTGGTCCTATCGCGCCGTTGCATGTAATGCCAGTGGATGTGGCACATATTCAACGGCTGTAAGCACCCAGGTTCTGTTGCCTCCGCCTTCACCTTCGTTGCAGGCGCCTCCATCGTCCGACTCCGGTGCCTATCGTGTGTCCTGGTCGACCGTGGCGACTGCCATAAGCTATGACGTGGAGCAGTCTGCGGGAGGTGGTTGGTCCAGCGTTTCCAGTGGCACCAGTACTTCGGTCGATCTGACTGGACGTCC
The DNA here is from genome assembly GCF_021605635.1 of Stenotrophomonas sp. PA-6-5C. Taxonomy (NCBI): domain Bacteria; kingdom Pseudomonadati; phylum Pseudomonadota; class Gammaproteobacteria; order Lysobacterales; family Lysobacteraceae; genus Stenotrophomonas; species Stenotrophomonas sp. PA-6-5C. Next base: position 127,647 of record NZ_WKEE01000005.1, on the reverse strand, counting down.
CAACGGCACGTATCGCTATCGTGCGCGTGCGTGCAATACGTCGGGTTGTGGCGGATGGTCGGCTGAGATCTTCGTCGTGGTTGTGTTGACCCCGCAATCCGCACCGGTGCTGAGCGTGGAGGCGGAGAGCGGTTGGCGGGTCGCCTATCCCAGTTGGACCCAGGTTCACCTTGCCAATGAGTATCGTCTGCAACGCCGCTTCAACGGTGGTGGCTGGCAGGAAGTCGCCCGAGGGGCAATGAATAGGGTCGAATTGTCGGTGTATCCGGGAGCACATACGTTCCGTGTTCAGGCCTGCAACGGAGGGGCGTGTGGCCCCTGGTCTACGGAGGCCAACACATTTGCTCTTCCCGACCCTCCTTCCTGGGCCTATGCCGAGTATATAAAGGGTGGTTGCAGAGTCACCTGGAATGGTTCTGAGGGGGCTAGCTATTCCACGATCGAGGATGACTTCGGCGTGCGCGTGGCTGGGAACGAAATGGTTTTTGCAACGTGCTCGTGGGCGTACACGGTGCGTAATTGCTTGGATGGCCACTGCAGCCAAGGGAAAACTGTACAACCGGAGGGGGGCGACCCATGGCTGTAATGGTACGGGCAAGCCAATGCGCTGGTGGGTTGGCAGGGCGCATTTCCATGAATTCTGCGTCAAGGGTTGTCGGGTTGATCCGAGGGACATGGCAGCAACTCATGATTGCCGCCCTGCTGCTCACTGGGCAGGTTCAGGCCCAGACGACTGTCACATACATCCATACCGATGCCCTCGGTTCGGTTGTTGCCGAGAGCGATGCCAATGGCAACGTGATCAAGCGCTATGACTACGAGCCCTACGGAGCCGTAGTAGGAGGTCAGGTCACGGACGGGCCGGGTTATACCGGGCACGTGAGCGACTCGGCTACTGGGCTGAGTTACATGCAGCAGCGGTACATGGATCCGCAGTTGGGTGTGTTCCTGTCTGTGGATCCGGTGACTGCGTATGACCAGCCGGTTGGGCAGTTCAATCGATACAGGTATGCGAACGGTAATCCGTACAAATTCACGGATCCGGACGGGAGGCAGAGTTGGAGTGACTTCCAGACCGGCTTTGAGAACGGAACACTTAACGCCTCCCGATACGAGCACGGATTTCCGTTGTATGCCAATTGGGCTGAGCAAACTGGCTATGCCATTGGTTCCGGTATCGTCAAGGGCGGGCAGTCCCATGCTGGTGGCATTCGAGCGCCGCCCCTGCGTATGCAGCCACCCCGGACTGGGACTGTTACAGTTGGCGCGCCATCTGGGCGGAACACAAACAAATTGCGACCGGACGCCAATGCACAGGGCGCACACTCTGTCCTAAAGCGTGGTGAGGATGGCAATATCAGCAATACTGCCACGTACCAGCCAAATCCGAACAATCCGTCCGGCTTCCAAGAGGTAAAGCGTGTCGACGTAACCGGAAAGGCTCATACCAATCCTGATGGATCCATCGTTGCCACACCTCATGTGAAAGAGGCAGGGCAAAAGGGGGTGCGTCCGGCGCTCCCAGAAGAGCTGCCAAAGAGGAACTGAGATTATTTATGGACACTGCGATTGCGCTTTTGCAAAGATGGTATTCGAATCACTGTGACGAAGATTGGGAGCATTCCTACGGTATCAAGATAGACACTTTGGATAACCCAGGGTGGATTCTCACTGTCGACCTGGTTGACACGGAGTTGAGTGAATATTCGCTGCCCAGGACGCGCATTGATCGTTCGGAAGTAGATTGGATTCAGTCCGAGATTTCGGATGGGCGCTATATCGCTTGCGGTGGAGCGCTCAACCTGGAGGAGATCGTGCTTCAGTTTTTGAACTTCGCCGAGGGTCCCCGCGTCGACAGTCAGGATGCGCGAACCGACGGCGTAGGGCCGTAGGTTTTTCCGTTCAGTGTTCCGAGCAAGTTTGCGCTCTAACGGCGAAGACATTCGACATCGTTGGCGGACGATTGGACCGGCCAGGATTTCGTAGACAACTCAGAGCCATAATCAATGGTAACGAGAGAGGTGTCTATGGCGAGCAAGCAGTACACGGATGAGTTCAAGTCCGAGGCGATCAAGCAGGTGACCGAAAGGGGCTTCGCGGTTGCGGAGGTTGGGCGGTCTCAAGAAGCAAGCGCAACACGTGATCTGAACTCTGTGATCTCTTTGTCCATCACTTCGGCGGGCGTTTTCCAGCCCAGCGTCTGTCGCGGACGTGTGTTCATGAGCATCGCGACGTGATTGAGATACTCCTGGCTCGCGCTCGACAGATCAATGCCCTTGGGCAGGAACTGCCGAAGCAGTCCATTGGTGTTCTCGTTGCTGCCGCGCTGCCACGGCGCGTGTGGATCAGCAAACCACACGTCGATATCCAAGCGGTCCATCAGTTCTGGGTAGCACGTCAGCTCCGTGCCGCGATCGTAAGTCAAACTGGTGCGCATGGATTCGGGCGGCTTCTTCAGTCGGCGACTGAAACCCTCCAGTGCCGCTTCCGCTGTGCAGCCGTCCATCTTGCAGAGGATCACAAAGCGCGTCTTTCTTTCGACCAGCGTCCCTACGCAGGAGCGGTTGAAAGCACCCTTGATCAAGTCGCCTTCCCAGTGACCCGGAACCAGTCGCTGCTGTACTTCTTCCGGGCGATGCACGATGCGCAGTTGCTCAGGAACCCATGTCCGCTTGGCTGCCGTCGTGCGGCGTAGACCTCGCGTCGGCTTGCTCTGCCGAAGCGCTTCCACCAGCTCTTTCTTCAGGCCTCCGCGCGGGTGGGCATCGATGCTGGCGTAAATGTTCTCGTGGCTTACGCGCTGGCTGGAATCGTCCGGGTGCATGTTGCGAAGCTTGGCAGCAATCTGCTGGGGCGACCAGCGATACAGCACCAAGTGATCAAGGACGAACTGGAAGCGCTCGCTGCCCTCGATCAGTCGGCGGTGCCGAACAGAGCGTAGTCGGCGGACACGATAGTTTTTGCCGGCCTCGGTGGCGCTGTACGCTCCAACGCCTTGCCGGGCCACCTCGCGGCTCAGGGTCGAAGGGCTCCGCCCCAAGCGCCTGGCGATGGATCGCATACTCTTGCCATCCTGGATATCGATCTGGACAACAGCGCGTTCTTCTGCGCTCAAGTGGTTGTAATGCCTGGACATGCTGACACCCTACTGGTTAGTGGGTGTTGCACTTGGAAATTGAGTCTAAGCTTACATCCGCACGTATGAAGGCTGGCTGTTCCTGGCAGTGATCGTCGACCTTTATTCACGGCAAGTGATCGGTTGGGCGACGCAGTCCCAGATGACCACCGATCTTGTGCTACAGGCACTTGTATCGGCGATATGGAAGCGAAAGCCCGCTCCGGGCTTGATCATTCACTCCGATCAAGGCAGTCAGTTCACCAGCAGCGATTGGCTATCACTGCTGAAGCAGCACGGCATAGTTCCGAGCATGAGCCGGCGAGGGAACTGCCACGACAATGTAGTGGCTGAGAGCTTCTTCAGTGCACTGAAGAAGGAACGGATCAAACGACGGATCTACCCGACCCGGGACGAAACGCTCTCTGACGTATTCAATTACATCGAGATGTTCTACAACCCAGTCCGCCGGCATGGTTCCGCTGGCGACCTGGCCCCTGTAGAGTTTGAACGGCGCTACGCGCAAAGCGGCTCATGAGTGTCTACGGAAGTCTGGCCGGTCCAGCTAGACAAATAGCCCCGGCGGAAAAAGCATCGACATTCCTGCAAATGGTGATAAGCCACATGAAACCCTACACTACGATTGAGCAACTCTCCGATGGGGTACGCTATTTGCCGCTGCAACTGCAGGGTGCGGAGCTGGATAGATTGGCTGCTTTGCTCCGAGGGCATCGGCTTCTTGCATGCAGGATTCCCAAGATGCAGACAGCGAGCTCGGCTTGGCAGGTGATCCTGGATTTTGATCCGGATATGTCCCTTGAATTGACGTCTTCCAGTACCGTTGCTCAGGGATGGGATGAGTTTGGGACGATAAACGTCGAAGTTCTGTCGAGGGGTGCTGTTGAATCGACAAGCGAATGGGGCAATCTGGATTTGCCGGAAGAGCTTGATGTTGTCCGCATCGAGATCGTGCGTTGGCAAGGTGACGGACTGATCGTTGACTCCGGCATTCGTTTGCATTTCGCCGATGGCCGAACCTTCTCGGCCGTGGCGTTGGACGTGCCGGGAGCGCTTCTCTTGACCATGCCGGGAGAGGTCGCTCCAGCTTTCTGGCAGTTTCCTGCAGGTGAATACTCTTTCGTCGCGATTGAATGAGCAAGGTCGTTTTGTTCTTCCAGGCACAACTCCTCATTCCAGCCAGCCTCTTGGCAGTCGCTGGCGATCGCCAATGCGTAGGTCGCAGGTTCGATTCCTGTTTCCGGCACCAGTTGTAATGAAATGCCCCGGCCTTGGTCGGGGCTTTTTGTCTGACCGGCACGGCTCCCCGTGAGACCTCGTCCCCTGGGCTTCCAGCTCCCCCTATAATCAGCGGCGCAGATCACCTGCACCGGTTCACCCGCACGGAGGCTTCCCATCATGTCCATTGCCGCAATTCCCGATGTTTCGCTGGTCGACAACAGTGAGCAGCGCACGCCGCTGATCCTGGTGCTGGACTGTTCCGGCAGCATGAGCGGTGGCCCCATCGAGCAGTTGAATGCGGGCCTCAAGCTGTTGGAGCAGGAGCTGAAGGCTGATGTGATCGCGGCCAAGCGCGTGCGCGTGCTGCTGGTTGAATACGGTGGCATGGACAACGCTGCCATCAGCGGTGATTGGTGCGACGCGATGGATTTCGCTGCGCCCACGCTGTCGGCCAACGGCACCACGCCGACTGGCGCGGCGGTGGAACTGGCGCTGCAGGAAATTGAAGACGAGAAGGCGCGCTTCCGCCAGGCGGGCGTCGCCTACACCCGGCCGTGGCTGTTCCTGATGTCCGATGGTCAGCCCACCGATGCCTGGGAAGCGGTGGCCGAGCAGTGTCGCGAGGCCGAGCAGCAGAACAAGGTGGCGGTGTTCCCGATCGCTGTCGGCAATGCCGACATGAGCGTGCTGGGCCAGTTCAGCCGTAATGGCGAGCGTGGCGTGAAGCGGCTGCAGGGCCTGCAGTTCAAGGAGCTGTTCCTGTGGCTGAGCGCGAGCATGCGGGTGGTCTCCAATTCGACGCCCGGTGGCCAGGTGCAACTGCCGGCCACCGACAGCTGGTCGCAAGTGCCGGTCTGACCATGGCCTGGCGCGTGATGGCCGCATCGGCCACGGGACGGTCCCATCTGGACCGCGGGCAGCCCTGCCAGGACGCCTATGCGTCGGTGCAGGTGGGGCAGACATTGGTCGCGGTGGTCTGCGATGGCGCAGGCTCTGCATCGCACAGCGATGTGGGCGCCCGGCATGTATCCAGCAGCGTGGCGGCGTCGGTTACCGGATCTGCCCAGCTCGGCGCCGATCCACTGGCACTGCCGGTGGATGCGCTGCGCGCGATCATCGAAACCGCCGTTGACGATGCGCGCGGTCAGCTGGCGATGCTTGCGCTGAGCCAGGGCCTGAAGCTCTCCGACCATGCCTGCACGCTGGTGGGGGCGGTCGCCACGCGCGATGGCGGCTGGTTCTTCCATGTCGGCGATGGCGTCGCCGCCTGCGCCTTCAGCAATGAATTGCCCGATGCCGTGTCACTGCCCGCCAACGGCGAGTACGCGAATGAAACCTGGTTCGTGACCGGTGGCAACTGGCGTGAGCAACTGCGGCTGACCCGCTTCGAAGGGGCGATCGACGCGCTGGTGCTGATGTCCGATGGCGTGCAGCCGTTTGCGATGTCGCGCGCGGGCGACAGCCTGTTCCAACCGTTCATCGCACCGGTGATCCGTTATCTGGCCGGGGTCGATGAGACCCACGGCAGCCAGGCATTGCACGCGACGCTGGCCGACCCGCGCACCGATCAGATCACCGGCGACGACAAGACGTTGCTGGTCGCGTTGCCGGCCTGAGCCCATGCCCGGGCGCAGCGGCGAAAAGGTTTACGACGCACAGCGCAGGCCGCTGACCCTGGAGCGGCTGCTCAAGAGTGGCGGCGCGGGCAGTGTGTTCACCCTCAAGGAGCGGCCGCGCGAAGTGGCCAAGCTCTACCACTCGGACAAGGACGCGCGTGTCTACGAGCGCAAGCTGCAGGCGATGCTGGAGCTGCAGCCGGACCTGCCGCCGATGGAGGGGCAGGGCGCCGACCAGGTGCAGATTGCCTGGCCGTTGACCCTGCTGCGGGACCGCAGTGGGCGTTTCATCGGCTTCACCATGCCGATCCTGGATCTGTCGGCCACCAGTGATCTGGAACATGTGCTGCAGGAGCGGCAGGCGCGTGCCGAGGGCCTGCCTACCGGCCTGGGCGCGAAGATGACCCTCGCCGCCAATCTGGCGGTGATGCTGGCTGCGCTGCACAGGCGGCAGCACTATGTGGTCGACCTCAAGCCGCTGAACGTGCGGTTCTATCGCAGCACCTTGTTCATCGCGATGCTCGATTGCGATGGTTTCAGCATCCAGGGCAAGGGCGAGCGTTTCCCGGCCGGGCAGGTCACTACCGACTATCTGGCGCCTGAGTTCCAGCAGCCGGGGGTGAAACCGGGCCAGGAGGAGGCGCAGGATCGCTTCGCGTTGGCGGTGATGGTGTTCCAGCTGCTCAATTCCGGCCTGCATCCGTATGCGGGCCGGCCGCAGGGGGTGACGGTACCCAGTGACCTGCCAGCACGCATCGCCGCCAACCTGTACCCGTATGCGCGTGGCAAACCGCATCCGCGGATGTTGCCCTCGCCGGTCAGTGGGCATGAGATGTTCCCGGCGGCACTGCGCGACATGTTTGATCGTGCGTTCTCGACGCAGGCGCGGCGGCGGCCTTCGGCGCAGGAATGGGCCACGCTGCTGCTGGACTACGCGCGGCGCAACGCCGCGCAACTGGTGACGTGTGGCAAAGATGCGGCCCACCAGCATTTCGTCGGCATGCCGTGTGCCGCCTGCGTCCGCGCCGAACTGCTGGCCGGCAGCGCACGCGCGGCACAGACCCGCTCGCGGCAGAAACCGGCCAAGGCCCGCAAGCAGCGCGCACGCACCGCGGCGCGCGTCGCCCAGGCGCAGCCGGTCGCCGCACAGGCGTCGGCGGCAAGCGGCGTTCCCGGGGTGATGTCGCGGGTGACGATGGCGGTGATCGGCACGTTGTTGCTGGGTTGGGTGAGGGGCTGGGGCATGCCGGCCTACCGCCGCTACAGCGCGCTGGTGGACCCGGGCATCTGGGATGGCGTGGGGCTGGCCGTGCAGATGGCCATGCTGGCGATCGCGATCCTGCTGTTCATCCTGTTCGTGCCGATGCTGATCATGAGCAAGCGCCCATGAAGCTGCTGGGTGTGCTGGCCGTGCTGCTGCTGGCGCTGATCGGGATGGCGCCGTTCTGGGGCGACCTCGGCGTGCTGGTCTACAGCTCGATCGGCTGGCTCGGACGACTGCTGTCGAGCGGCGCGTTGAGCGACGGCAGGGCGGCATTGCGTGCTGCGCTGTTGATCGGCGGTGCGGTGTCGGTGCTGTCGTTCCTGCGCGTAGCGGTGCAGGATCGGGCCGTGGACTATCTGATCGCGTCGGTGATGTTCGGCTTCCTCTCGTTCGTCATCTTTGTTGTCACCGGCATTTCCGGGGATGGGGCTGCGGGCGCGGGGAGCATGCAACAAGGAGCGCGCTCGGTCATGGTCGGCGAGGATCGCATGACGGTTCCGCGCTGGTATTCGCGCGGTCATTTCGAACGGGAAATGCTCAACAAGGTGCACGAAACCGCGCGTGCCGCTGCCCGCGGCGATCTGCAGCGGACGCAGACGCTGATGCAGGAGCTGGATCTGTGGGCGCGCAATGGCCCGGCGCTGCGCGAAGACCGCACCGAGTACGAGCGCCTGCGCGCGGCCTACAACGAGACGATCGAGACCCTTGCCGCCCGGTCCGGCCGCCGCACGCAGAGGACGGGAGGCCTGGCCAGCGACGCGGGCGCGATGGTGGATCGGCTTACCGCCGAGGAAGCGCGCGAGCTGGAACTGAAGCAGATCGAGCTTCTGCAGCAGATGTGGAAAGTCTCGCCGTCGAGCACGACGGTAGCGATGCGTCTGCTGGCGACGGATCTGCAGGAGCTGGCGATCCGCTCACGCTGGTCGCCGCGCAAGCCGTTCGACCGAGAGGGCGACGCGGCACTGGAAGAGCGCCTGTGGCGCGTCCACGGCACGCAGGAGGTGTTGTTCGCTTATGCACCGCTGGAGGAGCGCCTGTGGAATGCCTACGCGTCGACGATGGTCGACACGGACGAAGAGCTCGCACTGGGTGCGCTGGTGATCGCCGGACTGATCGACCGCGGCGACAAGGTCGCCTCGGCTGATCCGGCCCGGTTCGACGTGAATACACTGCTGCTTGGCAGCGACGTGTTCATGCTCTCGACGCTGCTGGCCAGTGCGTCCGAAGACCGCATGGAGATCCTGAAAGCGCGCGCGACGCTGCTGCTGGGCGATGATGATCGGCAGCCGAAGGCAGGTAAAGGCGAGACGCCGGACACAACCGGCACCGCTGCAGGCCCGGCGGGCCCGGTGGTCTCGGAGCCTTCACCACCGGCAACCTCGAAAGCGGACGTCGCCAGGCAGGCGCAACGCGCGATGCCGCCAGCGGGGATGCTGGTCGATCGCAAGGGCCTGGCGCTGCGTACGTCGCCACTGCTGCCATCGCCGTCGCCACCGGCCGAGTATGGACAGGTGCTGGTCGACCTGCCCGCTGCCGGGTTCAAGGACCTGCGCCACGGCATCCCGCTGCGCGCGCCTGTCCAGGCCGACAGCATGGTCACCCTGCAGGTGGATGTCTGGCAGAGCGGCGTGGTCACTGCGGTGCTGATTGAAAGCAGCAGTGGCAGTGCCCTGCTGGATGAGGCCGCGCGGCAGGGCGCGCGCACCTGGCACAGCGCGTCGAAGGTGCTCACGGGCGGCGAGCGCAGGCAGGTGACGGTGGTGTTCAAAGCGCCTGTGGCTGCCGCACCAACGCCGATGACCGTGGACGCACCATCGCCGATCACCATGAGCCCGCCGCCGCCGCAGTTGAACCCCGAACAGGCGCTGGGCGCGCAGCTGGCGGCGATGGCGCGCCGGCAGCCGCCGCGTTATCCGCGTGGTGACGGCGAGACGGTGCCCGAAGGCAGCGTCGAGCTGCTGATCACCCTGTCAGCCGAAGGGCGCGTGCTCGATGTGAGCGTGGACCGCAGCAGCGGACATCCTGCGCTGGATCGCGCCGCACGTGAGGCTGCGCTGAAATGGCACGTCACCCCCACACGGCCGGTGACCACGGTCAAGCAGATTACCCTGCGTGTGCCGGTGCAGTTCCAGGGCGGCTGACGGAACAGCCCGCGGCGCGGCCGTCACCGTGCCTGCACCGGTTGCCGCAGCACCGTTTTCAGGCGAGCAGGCTCTACCTTGCGTGGGTCGCCCAGGTAGATCTCATGATGCGGCCCGGCGAAGGTCAGCCCCTGTGCCGGCATGATCTGTTCATGCAGTTCGGCCAGTGTCGGGCCCTCGTCATCATAGGAGCCTACATGCAGCGTCTGCAGGCACAGGCCTTCATCGTAAAGCGCCAGGCGTAGGCTCTGTGGCGCGGTACCGCGCTTGTCCGATGCCTTGGCCACCGCTTCGTTGAAACGCGGAACGCCGACGTCCAGCGGCGTGCGGATCATCATCGTCCAGCGCCACGCGTGCTTGCGCTGTGCCACGAAGCTGGACGGGTCGTCGGCCCACCACAGTCCCTCCAGCGGCGGCACCACGTAATCCCGTCCTTCGGCCTTCATCGCGAACTTCAGTGCGTAGCTGACCGAGTACAGCCACTCGACCGCATCGCGATAGGCCGGCGCCTGGTTCGGATCACCCTGGCCATCAACCATCACGAAGGACATCGGCGGCACGTCGATCCGCACGAACGAGCCGACCGGTGGCCGGTACAGCGCCTTGTCCTGCGTCTTGAAGTCGATCTTTGCCGGCGCCGCGGCGGACCGGGTCATTCCGCCGCTCCGTTCGCAGGCCCCTTCAGTTCCACCGTGTTGCCGTCCGGGTCCTTGAAGTACAACGACAATCCATCGCCCTCGGCGCCGAAGTTGACCTCGGCCGGCCCCAGTACCGGCACGCCGTGGGCTGCAAGATGGGCGACCAGCGCGGTTTCGTCGAAGGGTTCGATGCGCAGGCACAGGTGGTCGACGTTGCGCCCTTCGCTGCCCGGCCCGCTACCGCCGTGGCGACCGAGCGTGCCGTCCAGGCTGATCAGATCGATCATCGACGCACCCGCGCGCAGGTGCACCAGGCCCAGGTGCTCGCGCCGCCGCACCACAGCGCACCCCAGCACCTGGCCATAGAAGGCTTCGCTGCGGGCCAGCTCGCGCACCCGCAGCACCACGTGGTCGATGCGTTCAACGCTGAAGGGTCTGTCCATGCCGGGTTCCTCGAAGAAAGGGAGCTCAAGACTTGCTGAACCTGTTCAGTCGACTTTGCCAAACGAGGGGCCTCGTCGTCGCCATGGTCGATGCTACGCTGCCGTCCCCGCACGTTCTGGCCGCCACAATGGCGCGGTGCGACAACGTGTCGCAGCCAGATACGGGCCTTTCCTGCGCCTGATCATTGTCAATGCCTTTCTTAAATGGTGGGTGACGGCCTAAAATTGAAAGGCTGACTCGACCCCACCTTACCTGCCTGTCTTCTGGACGGGTGGGCCCGGCTTTGGCCGGTGCGGGCAGGACGGGGAACGGCATTCCCTCGCAATTGGATCGACCGATGATTCCGTTGAAAACCCTTGGGCGCTGGTTGCGCCCGGGCTTGCTGCTCGCATTGCTGGTGATGCTCACCGGCTGCGATGCCGTGGCCATCCTCAGTCCGAAGGGCCAGATCGGCCAGGATGAAAAGACACTGCTGATCACGGCCACCGTGCTCATGCTGCTGGTCGTCATCCCGGTCATCATCATGACCCTGACCTTCGCGTGGAAGTATCGCGCCTCCAACACCAAGGCCCGTTACGAGCCGAAGTGGTCCCACTCGACGGCGATCGAGGTGGTGGTGTGGTCGATCCCCTGCATGATCGTGCTGGTCCTGGCGGTGCTGACCTGGCGGTCCTCGCACGCGCTGGATCCGTACAAGCCCCTGGAATCGGACGTCAAGCCGGTCACCATCCAGGCGATCTCGCTGGACTGGAAGTGGCTGTTCATCTATCCGGAAGAGAAGATCGCGGTCGTCAACGAGATCAAGTTCCCGGTCAACACCCCGCTGAACTTCGAGATCACCTCCGATACGGTGATGAATGCGTTCTTCATCCCGCATCTGGGCAGCATGATCTACTCGATGGCGGCGATGGAGACCAAGCTCCACCTGATCGCCAACGAGCTGGGTGAATTCCCGGGCATGTCCTCGCACTACAGCGGTGCAGGCTTCGCCAAGATGCATTTCACTGCTTACTCGGTCACCGATGCGCAGTACCGCCAGTGGCTGGACCAGGTCCGTGCCGGCGAGCAGACCCTGGACAAGACCTCGTTCAAGGCGCTGGGCGAAGCGAAGAATTCCGAGTGGTACCCGGTCACCTACTTCGGCAAGGTTGAAGAGAACCTGTTCGATTGGGTCATCGCCAAGCACATGGGCGACAACAAGCACTACGGCATGAAGCATTCCCACGCCGGTGCCGCTGCTGCCGACGCTGCCAGCCATGAAGCGCACGAGGGCCATGCCCCGAGCGAGGCCCACGATTCCAAGGAATCCGGTGAGAACCTGGATGCCACCGAACACGAACACGCAGGCCATGCCGGCCACGCGGGTTCGGGAGAATGAACATGTTGGGAAAACTCTCTCTTGAGTCGATCCCCCACGATCCGATCGTGCTGACCACCCTGGTCGGCGCGATCCTTGGTGGCCTGGGCGTCGTCGCCCTGATCACCAAGTTCAAGCTGTGGGGCTATCTGTGGAAGGAGTGGTTCACCTCGGTGGATCACAAGAAGATCGGCGTGATGTACATCATCGTCGCCTTCGTCATGCTGCTGCGCGGTTTCTCCGACGCGATCATGATGCGTACCCAGCAGGCCATCGCCGTCGGCGGGTCCGAGGGTTACCTGCCGCCGCACCACTACGACCAGATCTTCACCGCCCACGGCGTGATCATGATCTTCTTCGTGGCGATGCCGCTGATCACCGGCCTGATGAACCTGGCCGTGCCGCTGCAGATCGGTGCGCGCGACGTCGCGTTCCCGTTCGTCAACTCGCTCAGCTTCTGGCTGTTCGTGTCCGGTGCGGTGCTGATCATGCTGTCGCTGTGGATCGGCGAATTCGCCGCCACCGGCTGGCTGGCCTTCCCGCCATTGTCGGGCATCGAGTACAGCAACAATGTAGGTATGGACTACTACATATGGGGACTACAGGTGGCGGGTCTGGGTACCACGTTGAGTGGTATCAACTTCTTCATCACCATCCTCAAGATGCGCACCCCGAGCATGAAGCTCATGCAGATGCCGGTCTTCACCTGGACCGCGCTGGTGACCAACGTGCTGATCGTCGCCGCCTTCCCGGTGCTGACCATCACCCTGGTGCTGCTGACCCTGGACCGTTACCTGGGTACGCACTTCTTCACCAATGACGGTGGCGGCAACGCCATGCTGTACATCAACCTGATCTGGATCTGGGGTCACCCGGAAGTCTATATCCTGGTGCTGCCGGCCTTCGGCGTGTTCTCCGAGGTCATCGCGACCTTCTCGCGCAAGGCCCTGTTCGGCTACAAGGGCATGGTCTACGCCACCGCCTGCATCGGCGTGCTGTCGTTCATCGTGTGGCTGCACCACTTCTTCACCATGGGCTCGGGTGCCAACGTCAATGCCTTCTTCGGCATTACGACGATGATCATCTCCATCCCCACCGGCGTGAAGATCTTCAACTGGCTGTTCACCATGTTCCGCGGTCGCGTGCAGTTCACCACGCCCGTGCTGTGGACCATCGGCTTCATGGTCACCTTCACCATCGGCGGCATGACCGGCGTGATGCTGGCGATCCCGGCCATCGACTTCGTGCTGCACAACAGCCTGTTCCTGATCGCCCACTTCCACAACGTCATCATCGGCGGCGTGGTGTTCGGCATGTTCGCCGGCATCACCTACTGGTGGCCGAAGATGTTCGGCTTCCGCCTCAACGAGTTCTGGGGCAAGTGCGCGTTCTGGTGCTGGTTCATCGGCTTCTATGTGACCTTCATGCCGATGTACGTGCTGGGCTTCATGGGCATGACCCGTCGTCTGCAGAGCACCGTCAACCCGGCCTACGAGCCGTTCCTGCTGGTGGCCGCTGTTGGCGCCTTCATCGTGGGTGCCGGCATCCTGTGCCAGATCATCCAGGTGGCCGTGTCGATCCGCGACCGCAAGAAGACTGCCGACCTGACCGGCGACCCGTGGGATGCCCGTACGCTGGAGTGGGAAACCTCTTCGCCGCCGGCCTTCTACAACTTCGGCACCTTGCCGGAAGTCACCGAGCTGGACGATTTCTGGGAGCGCAAGCAGCGTGGTGAGGCCTGGCCGAAGCCGGCCAAGTACACCGACATCCACATGCCGCGCAACACCGGCACCGGCGTTGTCATCGGCGCCTTCAGCATGGTGTTCGGCTTTGCGATGATCTGGCATATCTGGTGGCTGGCCATCATCGGCTTCGTCGGCATGATCGCCACGTTCATCTACCGCACCTTCGACCAGGACGTGGACTACTGGGTCCCGGCTGCCGAGGTGGAACGCATCGAGAACGAACACCGCAAGCACCTGGAAGCCCAGGGCCTGGTGAAGTCGGAGCTGAAGGCATGAGCACCAATACCTCGACCGTGAACCACGGGCACGCCGCACACGCGGCGGCCCATGGCCATGACGACCACGAGCACCACGACACCGGCGGCAACACCGTCTTCGGTTTCTGGGTGTACCTGATGAGCGACTGCCTCATCTTCGCCTCGCTGTTTGCCACCTACGTGGTGCTGGCCGGCGGCACCGATGGTGGCCCCGGCGCGAAGGACCTGTTCGAGCTGCCGTTCGTGGCGTGGGAAACCGCGCTGCTGCTGACCTCGTCGCTGACCTTCGGCCTGGGCATGATCGCCATGCACCGCAAGCAGGTCGGTCAGATGTTCCTGTGGCTGGGCATCACCTGGCTGCTGGGCTTCGGCTTCATGTGCATGGAAGTCTATGAGTTCCAGCACCTGATCCATCAGGGTTACGGTCCGGACCGCAGTGCCTTCCTGTCGGCGTTCTTTGCCCTGGTCGGTACCCACGGCCTGCACGTCAGCGCCGGCCTGCTGTGGCTGCTGGTGATGTTCGTGCAGCTGAAGAAGTACGGCCTGACCCCGACCAACAAGACCCGCATGGCGTGCCTGAGCCTGTTCTGGCACTTCCTGGACCTGATCTGGATCGGCGTGTTCTCCGTCGTCTACCTCAATGGAGCGCTGTAATGGCACATGACAACCATGCACACGACCACGCCGCCGGCGGCGAAAGCCACGGCACCGTGAAGTCGTACCTGATCGGCTTCGTGCTGGCGGTGGTGCTGACCGTCATCCCGTTCTACATGGTGATGTCGGGTGATTTCTCGCGCACCGTGAACGGTGTGGTGATCGCCATCACCGCGGTGCTGCAGATGCTGGTCCACCTGGTGTTCTTCCTGCACCTGGACCGCTCGTCGGAGAGCCGCTGGAACGTCAACGCTGCGGCCTTCACCGTGGTGGTGATCGGCATCATCGTGGTCGGTACCCTGTGGGTCATGCACAACATGAACGTGCACATGATGCACTGACGTCTTCGCGACGTTGCCACGCAGAAAGGCCGCCTCCGGGCGGCCTTTCTGTTTGTTGCGCGATCGTGGGGATGCGGTTGCCGTTCAATGCACCCGGAGGATGCAGTAGATCCACGCCATGCGTGGATGCGGTTGCCTCTCAACCCACCTTGCGCAGGAATTCCTCGGCGTCCATCGGCCGCCCCAGGTGATAACCCTGCAGCTGGTCGCATCCCAGCTCACTCAGGTAATCCCGCTGCGCCTGGGTCTCTACGCCCTCGGCCACCACCTGCAGCTGCAGGGTGCGGCCCAGCGCGATGATCGAGGACACGATGGCCGCATCCTCGTCATTGCGTTCGAGGTCATGCACGAACGCCCGGTCGATCTTCAGCTCGGTGGCGGGCATGCGCTTGAGGTACAGCAGGCTGGAATAGCCGGTGCCGAAGTCGTCGATGGCGATGTGCACGCCCATCGCGGTCAGATCGTTGAGGATCGCCAGGCTGGCTTCGACATCCTTCATCGCCGTGGTTTCAGTGATCTCCAGGGTCAACCGCGCCGGGTCGATGCGATGCCGTTCCAGCACCGACCGCACGCTGTCCAGCAGGGCCGGCGAGGCGAACTGCAGCGGCGACAGATTCACCGCCATCGTCCATTCGCTGTGTCCGCCGTCATGCCAGGCCCGCAGCTGCGCGCAGGCCTGGTCCAGCACCCAGTCGCCGATCGGCAGGATCAGGCCGCTGCGCTCGGCGATGGGAATGAACACGTCCGGTGCCAGCAACCCCAGCTCCGGATGCTGCCAGCGCAGCAGCGCCTCGGCGCCGGTGGCGGGCGCATCGGCCGCCGGGAATTTCGGCTGGTAGTGCAGCAGCAGTTCGTTGCGCGCGATCGCCTTGCGCAGGTCCTGCAGCAGGCGCAGCTGGCGGTTGGCACTGAGCTGCATCGAGGGGATGAAGAAGGTGTAGCCGTTCCGGCCGGTTTCCTTGGTGTGGTACATCGCCGCATCGGCATGTGCCATCAACTCGCGTTCGTCGCTGGCATCGTCCGGATACAGGGCAATGCCCAGGCTGGCGGTGACCTGCAGTTCCGCCGCATCCAGCACGAAGGGTTCGCTGGCCGCCGCGATCACCCGCTCGGCGACCACCACCGCATCGTCAGGGGCATCAATGGCCAGCACGATCACGAACTCGTCGCCGCCGAGGCGGGCGAGGGTGTCCTGCGGCCGCAGCTGCGCCCCCACGCGCTGGGCCACCGCGACCAGCAGGCGATCACCCAGCTGGTGGCCATAGGCATCGTTGACGGCCTTGAAGCCGTCCAGGTCGCAGAACATCACCGCCACCGACTGCTGGCGGCGTTGCGCCTTCTCGATGGCCTGCTCGATCCGATCCTGCAGCAGCATGCGGTTCGGCAGCTGGGTCAGCGGATCGTGCAGTGCCGCCTGGATCAGCTTGTCATTGGCGTGCGCCAGGGAATCAGCCAGAAGACCCGTGCGCACGCGCATCTGGCGGTCGAACAGCGAGGCAACCAGGGCGATGCCCAGCGTGGCGAGGGTGGTCACGATCACCAGCACTGCCAGCCAGCGGGGATCGATGCCGCCGCTACCGACCGCGCCGCAGACGCTGCCTGCCGGGAAACGCGCGGCGGCCATGCCGGTGTAGTGCATGCCGACGATGGCCAGGCCCATCACCAGCGACGCCAGTACCCGCAGGCGCACCGTGTTGCGTTGCTCTACACGTAGCCGGAAGGCGATCCACAGTGCTGCACCGGCGGCGCCGATGGCCACCGCGATCGACGCGGCAAACCAGCCGGGGTGGTAATCGATGCCGGGCTGCATCCGCATCGCGGCCATGCCCAGGTAGTGCATCGCCGCGATACCCAGTCCCATCAGCACCGCACCGGCGGCCAGCCGCTGCACCGGCAGGCTGGGCCGCGACACCAGCCACAGCGCATAGGCCGACGCGCCGATCGACACGGCCAGCGAATACAGGGTGATCGCCAGGTCGAATCCGACTGGAATCGGCAGCTCGAACGCCAGCATCGCGATGAAGTGCATCGACCAGATGCCCAGGCCCATCGCGGCGGCACCGCCGGCCAGCCACCAGCGGGCGACCCGGCCCTCGGCCGTGGCCAGGCGGCCGGCCATGTCAAGTGCGGTATACGACGCCAGCATGGCCACCAGCAGCGAGATGGCGACCAGGCCCTGACTGTAACTACCAGTCATGTTGAATCCAGAGGAAAAGGGAGGGGCGCCCGCAAGGCGCACGCCCGCCACCGCTATCGGCACCGGCGGGTGGGACTTGAGTGGTCGCAGCAGCTGCGACCCGGCTCGGCTATCCTGCCACGCTCGTTGCCCCTGCAGGAAATTCCCGATGGCCAAAGCCCGCACCGCGTATGTCTGCAATGAATGCGGCGCCGAATACAGCAAGTGGCAAGGCCAGTGCACCGAGTGCAATGCCTGGAACGCGCTGTCGGAAATCGTCCTTGAGAGTGCTGCGGCGGCCAAGGCGCCCGCCTCGCGCCGTGCAGGCTGGGCCGGCAAGATCGACCCGCCGAAGATCACCGCGCTGAAAGACGTGGCGCAGACCGAGCACAACCGGGTCAGCACCGGCATCGGTGAATTCGACCGCGTGCTCGGTGGCGGCCTGGTCGAGGGCGCGGTGGTGCTGGTCGGTGGCGACCCGGGCATCGGCAAGTCCACCCTGCTGCTGCAGGCCGTGGCCAAGATGGCCGCGGTGCTGCCGGTGCTCTATGTCACCGGTGAAGAATCACTGGCCCAGGTTGCCGGTCGTGCGCACCGGCTGGAGCTGCCGCTGGAGGGCGTCAACGCGCTGGCCGAGACCGGTGTCGAGTCCATCCTGCAGCACGCCACCAAGAGTGGGCCGCGGCTGATCGTGGCCGACTCGGTACAGACGCTCTGGACCGAGACGCTGACTGCCGCGCCCGGTTCGGTCAGCCAGGTGCGCGAGAGCGCTGCGCGGCTGGTGCGCTTCGCCAAGGAAACCGGAACCGCGGTGTTCCTGGTCGGTCATGTGACCAAGGAAGGCGGCATCGCCGGCCCGCGCGTGCTGGAACACATGGTCGATGCCGTGCTGTATTTCGAAGGCGAGAGCGGCAGCCGCTTCCGCCTGCTGCGCGCCTTCAAGAACCGCTTCGGTGCGGTCAACGAGCTGGGCGTGTTCGCGATGGGCGACAAAGGCCTGAAGGAGGTCTCCAATCCGTCGGCGATCTTCCTGTCCGGTGCCAGCACGCACCAGCCGGGCAGCTGCGTGATGGTCACCCGCGAGGGTACCCGGCCGCTGCTGGTGGAAGTGCAGGCGCTGGTCGACGCCTCGCCGCTGTCCAATCCGCGCCGCGTGGCGGTGGGGCTGGAGCAGAACCGTCTGGCCATGCTGCTGGCGGTGCTGCATCGGCATGGAGGCGTAATGGTGGGCGACCAGGACGTATTCGTGAACGTCGTCGGTGGCATCCGCGTGCAGGAGACCGCTGCCGACCTGCCGGTGCTGCTGGCGGTGCTGTCCTCGCTGCAGGACCGTCCGCTGGCCGAGAAGACCATCGCGTTCGGCGAAGTCGGCCTGTCCGGTGAGATCCGGCCGGTACCCAACGGCGAGGATCGCCTGCGCGAGGCCGCGACCCACGGCTTCAAGCGCGCGATCGTGCCCAAGGCCAATGCACCCAAGGGCGGCTCGGTGAAGGGGATGGAAGTGATCGCGGTCGAACGCCTGTCCGAGGCCATCGACGCGGCGTGATGCCGGTACTGTAGAGCCGAGCCCATGCTCCGCTGCTTTTCCGGCAAAGGGCAGCCGAGCGTGGGCTCGGCTCTACAAACGTCACATACGGCAACGGTCAGTCTGCTTGTGCTAGTTTTCCCAGCTCGACGAAGGCGCCCCCTGGCGCCTTTCCGTGGCAAGGAGTAATCGATTACATGCAGGACCCGATGTTCAGCACCCCCGCCGCCGAAATCCGCCGCGCCGGGGTCGATCTCAATGGACTGATGACGGTGCTGGGCAAGCACCTGTATTCCACCCCGATGGTGGCGCTGCGTGAGCTGGTGCAGAACGCGCACGATTCGATCATCCGTCGCCGTATCGAGCAGCCCGGCATCCAGAGTGTGTCGCGCATCGACGTGCAGGTCGATGTCGCCGCGGGCGTGCTGCGCATCACCGACACCGGTGCCGGCCTGACCCGGCAGGAAATCCACGATTACCTGGCCACGGTCGGTGTCGGTTACACCCGCGGCCTGCGCCAGGACGGCGAGGACAACGATGGCCTGATCGGCATGTTCGGCCTGGGCTTCCTGTCGGCCTTCGTGCTGGCGCGCCGTGTCAGCGTGCGTACCACCTCCTACCAGGCACCCGAGCTGGGCCACCTGTACGTGTCCAGCAATGCCGAGCAGTACACCGTCAGCGAAGTGCCGGCACGCGCGATCGGCACCGAGGTCGAGCTGGAGCTGCATCCGGACTTCCTGCCGCTGGCCAACGAAGCGCGCCTGCACGAGGTGCTGGGCCGCTACTGCGCGCTGCTGTCCGAGCCGATCTTCATCGGTGCGGCGACCGCCGCGATCAATCCCGAACCGCCGCCTTGGCGCGGGCAGGGTGACGTCGTGCTGCATCCGGTGCAGGCACGCCGCCAGGCGCAGCAGTTCGCTGCCCGCTTCGAACATGATTTCGAGCCCATCGTGACGATGCCGCTGCAGTCCGATGGCAGCAGTGATGCCGTCGGCATGCTCTGGGTGCAGGACGGTGCCACCTATGGCACCAGCGACAACCGCAACCTGTCGGTGTTCGTGCGCGGCATGCTGCTGGACGACGATGCGCGCGACCTGCTGCCGCCGTGGGCCGGTTTCATCGGCGGGGTGATCGAATCGTCGAAGCTGACCCCGACCGCCAGCCGCGAGGACCTGCAGCGCGATGACCACTATCGCGCCGTACAGCACGCTCTGCTGGAAGCGCTGATCGATGGCCTGGCCGACGTCGCGCGTCAGCAGCCCGAAGCCTGGCGACGCGTGCTCAGCCGCCACAACGAAGCCCTGCTGGGCGCGGCGCTGTGCGATGAGCGCCTGTTCGACCTGCTGCTGGAACACGTGCGCGTGCCGACCTCGCAGGGTGACCTGCCGGCCAGCGCGTTGCCGGCACGTGGCGCGGTGCATGTGATCCTCGACAACGGTGGCGGCTTCGAGGAAATGCTGTTCCGTGCGATGGGCGTGCCGGTCGCGCATGGCCATCGCTATGCGGTGGTGCCTTTCCTGCGCCGCTGGGCCCAGGCCAAGGGCCTGCGCCTGGTCGAACTCGGTACCGAACAGGGCAATCGCGCACTGTTCCGCACCGACGACAGCCTTGACGATACGCAGTTGGCTTGGCTTCGCGAACACCTGGGCGATGGCGAGCAGCTGCTGCCGGCGCGGTTCAGCCCCGAGGCGCTGCCGGTGGTGGTGGTGCCCGACCGCGAAGCCGAACTGAAACAGCGCCTGGAAGACGACGAGAACGACAAGCGCGTATCGATGGCCGCATTGCGACTGGCGCGCCAGTTCACCGCGCGCATCGAGGCGCGTGCACCGTCGCGGCTCTACCTCAACCTGGACAATCCAGCGGTGCAGGCCTTGCTGCAGGCCCAGCGCGATGGCCACCCGCAGGCGTCGTCGGCCGCCCGCCTGCTGCGCTCGCTGAAGATCATCGTGTCCGCGCAGGGCAGGCCGTTGCAGCGGAGTGCGGCGACGCCGGGCCCCGATCTCAATAGTGCATTTACCGATATTGCCGGTGCCCTGCAGCAGATGCTGCGCTGAGCACCGCCCCCTCTCATCCAGCCTTCGCTAGACAGGAGCATTACCCCCATGGATATCTGGAACTGGGTCGAAAAACTGCAGGAAGACCTGCGCCAGGCCGGGCAGGCACAGAACGCCCACCTGCTGACCCGCCTTGCCGATGAAGTCAGTGAACTGCAGGTCGACCGCGTCGATGCACTGCTGCCCGAAGCACGCGCGTTGGGCAAGGCGCTGGACAACCCCTGGGTCGACGTCTATGTCGGCCATTGGGCGCTGCGCAACCGCGTCGGCAACCGCGTCGAAGGTGAAAGTGCGCTGGGCGAGTCGGTGGCGCTGTTCGAGCGCGCACACCGTGCCGATACCCTGGACTGCCCGCAGTCGATCTGCGTCACCCAGGATCTTGCCGCCTGCTACGGCAACATCGATGGTCCGGGCTGGGTGCCCGAGCGCATCGAGGTCTGCGACGAGACGCTGGGCCGCATCGACCCGAGCTGGGCCTGTTTCCAGTGCCTGAGCTGCGAGAAGGCCGACGCGCTGCTGGACGACGGCCGCGGCCAGGACGCGCTGGATTACCTGCAGGCGCAGGCGGCGGCGATCCAGGCGCGCGGCAAGGAAGTGTTCGACAGCTTCCCGGAAATGCAGATCAAGATCCTGCTGGCCAGCGGCCGTGCGGCGGAGGCGCTGGCACTGATCGAGCAGCGCGAGGCCGAAGTGGCCGCTGCAGGCGAATACGAGCCGGCCAACTGCACGGTGCCGCGTCGGCTGTCCAAGGCCTGGGCGCTGGCCCAGCTGGGGCGTGATGAAGAGGCGCTGCAGCAGCTGGTGCCCTGGAGCGAGCTGACGCCGAACCACTGGCGGCTGTGGGCCAATACGGCTTCGACGCTGTGCAGTCGTGATGGCGAACGCAACACCTGGGATCTCGGCACGCGCTTCAACACCATCATCGAGCACTTCGCCACTGTTGGCGCGCATCGCCTGGTGATCGAGATCGCTGCGTTGAGCCTGGAACTGGCCCTGCAGCGCGGTGCGCGCTGGGTGGCGCAGCGCCAGCTCGGCCTGGCCCGCACCCATCTGGCGCAGCTGCGGCAGGACCGTGGCGCTGCCGCGCTGGTGGCTGGCTTGGCGGCACGGATCGAGGCGCTGCCGGAAATGGCACCGCTGCCGGTGCCTGCCGATGAACTGCTGGCGTGGCTGCAAGCGCAGGGCGAACAGAACCAGTCACGCGATCCCGAGCGTGAAGCGCAGTGGCTGCTGCAGGCGCACGCCGAGCGGCCGGACGACGGCGCGCTGGCAGAGGTGGCCGCTTCGGCGCTGCATGCCTGTGGCGCGAAGACCGAAGCGCAGGCACTGCTGTGGGACTTCGTGCGCGGCCACGCGCAGGAAGATGGTGCAGCGGCTTACACGCTGATGCGTTGGCTGGCCGAGCAGGGCGATGATGACGGCCTGCGCAGGCTGGCCGCGACCTACCGCGACAGCGTGCCGGTGTTCGCGCACTGGTGCGAGGTGCAGCGCGCACGGCGCGCGTCCGACTGGCCGGCACTGGAACAGGCCGCGCAGGCGTTGCTGGCGTTGTCGCCGGGCTCGAACGGCGCACGCGGGACGCTTGCCCGCATGTACATGGAGACCGGCCGCTTCAGCGAGGCGCAGGCCTGCTATGCGCAGCTGGTGGAACTGCTGGAAGAGTCCAACGCCGCGCACTGGGATCACATGAGTGCGGCCAGCGCGGCGCGCGACTGGGATGCGGTGCGCCGCTCGGCAGCAGCGATCGGCATGGAACTGTCCAGCCAGCAGGGCGTGGTCGAAGAGCCCTGGGGCTGGGTGATCATCCGCAGCGAAGAAGGCGGCGAGCCGATGGAGTACTACGCCCGCCGCAGCGGCCCGGTGACCGCGCGCATCGTCGAGAACGCACCGGCCAACCGTGCGCAGCAGGTGGGTGACTGGGTGGTGTTCGACGCCGGCCTGGTGCACCCCGCGCCAGAGGACGAAGCGGAGCGCGAGCACTTCATTCCGACCTATGCGCAGGTGCATGTGCTGGAGCGGGGTGGTTTCGCACGCAGCTGGCTGATCGACGGCGCGCACCCCGGTGAAGATGCATGGAACGCTTTCGTGGAAGCGGCCGAGGCACAGGGCTGGCAGGTCTGGTCGCACAGCCGTGCGGACTACACCGTGACCGATCCGGACGCGGAAGACGGCACGCTGCCGGGTCTGTTGTTCACTGTCGCCCAGCCGCAGGATCACGCGCCGCTGGCGCTGCACCGCTTCCTGCAGCAGGCGACGGCGGATTGGGCGCACCCGCACTGCTGGCTGCGCCTGGCCGAGGCCTGCGACCAGGATCGCCAGCCGCACCTGGACGTGATCGAGCGGTACGGGCTGTAATCCCTGCCGCGCTGCGGGCTCGCCGGGCAATGCCCGGCGCGACCCATGCGTGTTGCCGGTAGTGCCGGCCGCTGGCCGGCAACCCCATGGGATCCTGTGTTGCCGGCCAGCGGCCGGCACTACCAAGGAACTGGATATGCGAAAGACAGGGATGTTGGTGATCGCCGGCCTGCTGTTGGCCTCCACCGCACAAGCCGCGCCGGCCTGCCAGCAACCGGCCGAGGTGGCACGTGCCTTCTTCGAAGCGACCATCGGCAAGGGCGACCTGCTGCAGCCGCCGCAGGCACTGGTCAGCGCGGCATTTGCCAAGGCGCTGCACGCCGAGCGTGCCTGCCAGGTGCGCGAAGAGGGCATCTGCACGCTCGATTCCGATCCGTGGCTGGACGCGCAGGACGGGGACATCGACGGCGCCGTGCGCTACAGCTGGAAGCAGGCTTCCGCCACGGCGGGCCAGGTCGAGATGGGCTATGCGGTATGGAACAAGGCCTACGTGACGCGGTTGCCGATGGTACGCAAGGGCGAGGGCTGCTGGCAGGTCGATGACATCCTCACCAACAGCGGCCGCTCGGTGCGCAGGATCCTGGCCCAGCCAGTGCCTTGAGCATCCGGGGCATCCACGCATGGCGTGGATCTACTGGCTCCGATTGCCGACCGTTGGTCGGCACGCCTCTATCGCGAATGCCCGAACACCAGTTCGATCACGAACTGGCTGCCGAAGAACGCCAGCAGCAGCAACAGCATCGCCGTCAGCGTCCAGTGCACCGCCTTCGTGCCGCGCCAGCCATAGCGACGGCGGCCGATCAGCAGTACGCCGAACACGATCCACGACAGCACGCTCAGCACCGTCTTGTGCACCAGTTTCTGCGCCAGCAGGTCGTCGACGAACAACACACCGGTGACCAGGGTCAGGGTCAGCAGGGCGAAGCCGACGGTGATCACCCGGAACAGCAGCGATTCCAGGTCGGCCATCGGCGGCAGCGCACGCAGCCACGGACGGAACTCGCGGCGGCGCAGCGCACGCTCCTGCAGCCACAGCATGATCGCCAGCAGCGCTGCGATGCTCAACGTGGCGTAGGCCAGCAGGGCCAGCCAGGCGTGGCTGGCCAGGCGCCAACCCAGCAGCTTGCTCGGTTCGTGGCCGTAGCCGTGGTAAACCACCAGCAGCAGCGCGGCCAGCGGGAACACCACCACGCCCAGGGTGGACATGCGCCCGCGCGCGCCCACCAGCGAGGTCAGCCAGGCCATGCCCAGGCCCACCAGCGACAGCGCGGCGAAGAAGTGCATGTCCGGTCCGCCGGTCGTGCGCATCGCCACCAGCACGTGGTAGCCGCCATGCAGCAGCATCGCCGGCAGCGCAGGCCACAGCCAGGCCGGCGAGGTCACCCCGTCGTCGCGACCAAGGGCGCGCACCAGCAGGGCGCTGGCGGCCAGGTAGAGCAGGACGGCGATGAGAACGATTGTCATCGTTGAAGTTTCGCATACCCCCGGGGTGCTGGCGACGGGCCTGGCGTCGCAGTCCGGGGAGCGCGGTGGACCCGTTATACTGTGGGCCTTATTGTCCCCCGCTTTCAGACAGGTTGCGCCGCATGTTCGAGTCCCTGACCCAGCGCCTTTCCGGCACCATCGAGCGCCTGCGCGGCCGTGGCCGCCTGACCGAAGAGAACATCCGCGAGGCGACCCGCGAGGTCCGCATCGCGCTGCTCGAAGCCGACGTCGCGCTGCCGGTGGTGCAGGCCCTGATCGAGCGCATCAAGGTGCGTGCGGTCGGCCAGGAAGTGCTGAAGTCGCTGACCCCGGGCCAGGCCCTGATCAAGGTCGTGCGCGACGAGCTGACCGCGGTGATGGGCGCCGAAGCCAGCGACCTGAACCTCAACGTTCCCGCTCCGGCCATCATCCTGATGGCGGGCCTGCAGGGCGCCGGCAAGACCACCACGGTCGGCAAGCTGGCCAAGCACCTGAAGGAAAAGCGCAAGAAGAAGGTGATGGTGGTCTCGGCCGACGTCTACCGTCCGGCGGCGATCGAGCAGCTGAAGACGCTGGCCGAGCAGGTGGGCGTGCTGTTCTTCCCGTCCAGCGCCGAGCAGAAGCCGGAGGCCATCGTCCGCGCCGCCATCGACGATGCACGCAAGTCGTTCGTCGACGTGCTGCTGGTCGATACCGCCGGCCGCCTCGCCATCGACGAAGCGATGATGGCCGAGATCAAGGCCCTGCACGCCGCGGTCAACCCGGCGGAAACCCTGTTCGTGGTCGACGCCATGACCGGCCAGGACGCGGCCAACACCGCCAAGGCCTTCGGCGATGCATTGCCGCTGACCGGCGTGGTGCTGACCAAGACCGATGGTGACGCCCGTGGCGGCGCCGCGCTGAGCGTGCGCTACATCACCGGCAAGCCGATCAAGTTCGTCGGTGTCAGCGAAAAGCCGGAAGGCCTGGACGTGTTCCACCCGGACCGTATCGCCAGCCGCATCCTCGACATGGGCGACGTGCTGTCGCTGGTCGAGCAGGTCGAGCAGCAGGTCGACAAGGACAAGGCGCAGAAGCTGGCCGAGAAGGTCGCCAAGGGCAAGAAGTTCGATCTGAACGACATGCGCGACCAGCTTGAGCAGATGCAGAACATGGGCGGCATCGGCGGCCTGATGGACAAGCTGCCGGGCCTGGGCCAGATTCCCGAGCATCTCAAGCAGCAGGTCAGCCAGGGCAAGGAAGTGCCGCGCATGATCGCCATCATCGGCTCGATGACCAAGAAGGAACGGCGCAACCCGAACCTGCTCAATGGCTCGCGTCGCGCCCGCATCGCCAAGGGCTCGGGCGTGACCCCGGCCGACGTCAACAAGCTCATGAAGCAGTACATGCAGATGGAAAAGATGATGAGCAAGATGGCCGGTGGCGGCATGAAGGGCATGATGCGCAGCATGAAGGGCATGATGGGCGCCATGGGCGGCCGTGGCATGCCGTTCCGCTGAGCCCACGCTGCACCGAACGCTTGAACAACCCGCGGAATCAATCAAAGGAATGTGCATGAACAAGTCGATCGTGGTGATGGCGCTGGCCCTGGGCCTGGTTGCCTGCAAGGACGACACCTCCGTGTCGCAGAAGGCCGGCAGCGCCATCAGCGGCACCGCTGCCGATTTCGTCGCTGGGCTGGGCGAGGGCGTGGACAAGAAGATGAACGTGACGCTGCAGGCCGATCCGGGCCTGGCCGCGCAGGGCCTTACCGTCACCCTCGGCAAGAGTCGTGGCATGGGCTCCAAGGACGCGGCGGTCTACGTGGTGGCCGACAAGGGCTTCAAGGGCAAGCTGGTGGCGCGTGCACTGGATGCCGAGGGCACCGAGATCGGACGCGCCAGCGCCGAGGAAGAGTTCGCCGCTGATGACGCGCGCTATGTCACGTTCAAGTTCAACGAAGAAATGGACAGCCAGCTGGTCCGCACCTACGCGGTGTCTGCACGCTGAGCAACGCGGGAGCGGATCGCCCGATGCGACGCTCCCGTCCACAATGTCTGGCGTATGCTGGCAGCGACTCCTCCCACAGGTGCGTCGCGTGAGCCTTTCGCCGATTCTCGAACGCGCCGACGATTTCTGTCGGCGTTTTTCATTGCAGCTGCCGATCCTGTTGGCACCGATGGCCGGCGCCTGTCCGGTTCCGCTTTCGGCCACGCTGGCCAACGCCGGCAGCATGGGTGCGATGGGCGCCGTGTTGTCGCCCGCGGCGGATATCGGCCGCTGGATGCAGGACTTCCGGGCCGCGTCCAGCGGGCCGGCGCAGGTGAACCTGTGGTTGCCCGATCCCGCACCGGTGCGCGATGTGGCCGCCGAGGCCGCCACGCGTGCATTCCTGGGCCAGTGGGGGCCGGAGGTTGCGGCCAGCGCAGCGGATGCCACGCCTGCCGATTTCGAGGAGCAGTTCAGTGCGCTGCTGGCGGCACGGCCGGCGGTGGCCTCGACCATCATGGGCGTGCTGTCGCCGCATCATGTGCAGCAGTTGAAGGATGCGGGCATCGCCTGGATCGCCTGCGCTACGACGCTGGCCGAAGCGCGCGCTGCGCAGGATGCGGGGGCTGACGCGGTGGTCGCCCAAGGCGCCGAAGCCGGTGGCCATCGCGGCGCCTTCGATCCGATACGTGCAGAACAGCAGCTGGTCGGCCTGTTCGCACTGCTGCCGCGGCTGGCGGACAACCTGAAGATTCCGGTGATCGCTGCGGGCGGCATCGGCGATGGTCGTGGCATTGCTGCTGCCTTGATGCTCGGGGCCAGCGCGGTGCAGATCGGCACGGCCTTCCTGCGCACACCAGAAGCAGCGGTGGCACCGGCATGGGCCGATGCGTTGGCCCGCAGCGAACCCGAAGACACCTGGCCGACCCGTGCGTTCAGTGGGCGCCTGGGCCGTGGCCTGGCGGCCGCCTACGTGCGTGCAGCCGCCGCCGAGGGCGCACCCGCGCCGCGCCCATATCCGGTGCAGCGTGGCCTGACCGGACCGATGCGCAAGCAGGCCACGCAGGAAAACCGGCTTGCCGCGATGCAGGCCTGGGCCGGGCAGTCGGCGTGGATGGCACCGGCCGCACCGGCCGCCGACGTGCTGCGTGGCATGTGGCAGCAGGCGCAGGCATTGCTGCGATGACGGTGACCTGCAACGGCGCCACGGCGCGGGCCGAAGACCTGTTGCCGGCGCTGACCAACTACGGCCACTTCACCTCGCTGCAGGTGCGCGGCCAAGCGGCGCAGGGCCTCGATCTGCATCTGCAGCGGCTTGCCCAGGCAACGCAGGAGCTGTTCGGCAGCGCGCTCGATATCGCACAGGTGCAGGCGTGGATGGCGCAGGCGCTGCAGCAGGCCGGCCAGGTCGACGCATCGATGCGGGTCACCGTGTTCTCGCGCCGTTTCGATTTCCGCGATCCGTTGGCCAGCGTGCCGGTGGATGTACTGGTTGCCGTGTCCGCACCAGTCGCGCTGACCGCTCCCAAGCGCGTACGCAGCGTGACCTGGCAGCGCGAGCTGCCGCAGATCAAGCACGTCGGCACGTTCGGCCTGTTCGCCCAGCGCCGTGCCGCGCTGGCAGCGGGTTTCGACGATGCGCTGCTGGTGGCTGCCGATGGGCAGATAAGTGAGGGCACGACCTGGAATCTGGCCGTGCATGACGGCGAACAGCTGATCTGGCCGCACGCGCCTGCGCTGCGGGGAACCGCTGAGACGCTGCTTCAGGCGGGCTGGGTGGGCGAACAGCAGATCCGCCCGCTGCAACTGAATGAGCTGGCCGGCATGCAGGCCGCCTTCGCCTGCAACGCCAGCGGGCTGTGCGCGCTGGACGCCATCGACGGTCACGTGCTGCCGGGTTCGCAGGCCCTGGCCGAACAGGGCAGGGCGGTGCTGGCCCGAGTGCCCTGGCAGGCGCTTTCCTGAACGAGGTGCGTGGCGGATGCTCGCCGGGCGTGCCTCGGCGCTAGCGTGAATACCCAGGGTGGGTAGCGCCGG
Organism: Stenotrophomonas sp. PA-6-5C; assembly: GCF_021605635.1. Lineage (NCBI taxonomy): Bacteria > Pseudomonadati > Pseudomonadota > Gammaproteobacteria > Lysobacterales > Lysobacteraceae > Stenotrophomonas > Stenotrophomonas sp. PA-6-5C. The sequence continues at coordinate 99,257 of NZ_WKEE01000005.1, read as the reverse complement.
GCCATGCCCGGCGGATGCTTTCGCAGCACAGCACAGTTCAGGAGTTCCAATCAGATATGGGCACAGTCACCGAGCAGCATCGCGCGGTAGCGATGCACGCGATGAAGATCATGGGCGGCGACGCACGGCCCAAGGTCCAGGCCTTTCACGATGACCGTCGCCAGCGTTCGGTCGACATCCTGACGACACTCAACGCTCCGGAAGCGGGCCTGAAGTCGATTTCGTCCATCGGACTATCTGATTTCGCTCTACGCCATTCAAATGGTCGTGAACTGGAAACGCGCGTCGAGCTTTGCGCATGTGTACCTGAGGAGAGACTGCACTGGGACAACGTCGTTGCCTCCACTGCATTTGCGATCATGCGTGATCGTGCGGCGGTGCTACCGGGCAGCGTGATTCCAGACATCCTGCTGGACTACTTCCCGTCGTCGACGATGCCGCATATTTGTCTGGTGCCTGCCTTCTTCTGGCGTGAGGGAAGGTTTGCGGGGCTGCCGCTGCCACCTCTCGCGATCAACTGGCTCCAGTGCATCGCCATCCATGAATCTGAGCGGCGTCTGATCGAGCAGATTGGCGCGGACGCGTTTGATGATCTGCCGCAACGTCACGAGGTCGACGTGTTCGATATGGATCGTGTCGCCCTGCCGGCGTTGGGCGTCGCGTGACGCCTTTGGCATTGGTTGGACGCGGGATCAGTCGCTGAATCCATCACTTTGCTGAATGAAAGCCGCCGGGCATGGCCCGGCGCTACCGGGCAGGTCCGTTTTTCCGCGGGGTTGGCTCGGCCGGAATCTGCCGCTATAATCGCCCGCTTACCGCGCCATCCTGGCGACTGGGCAATAGGAAAAAACCACCATGGTCAAGATTCGACTGACCCGCGGCGGCGCCAAGAAGCGTCCGTTCTACCACATCATCGTCACCGACGTCCGCAGCGCCCGCGACGGCCGCAACATCGAGCGCGTTGGCTTCTACAACCCGGTTGCACAGGGCGGCGAGAAGCGCATCGAGCTGGACCTGGCCCGCGTTGACCATTGGGTCAAGAACGGCGCCCAGCCGACCGAGAAAGTTCGCAACCTGATCAAGGAAGCGAGCAAGTCCCAGGCCGCTGCGGCCTGATCCTGACGGGCCGCGCCCTGGTGCGGCCCATCTGATTGAACGCAGATGAAAGATAACGAGCGCCGCATCCTGCTTGGCAGGATTGTCGGCGCTTTTGGTGTGCGCGGCGAAATAAAGCTCGAGTCCTGGACCGAGCCGCGTTCCGCTATTTTCCGTTACCAACCGTGGATCCTGCGCAGCCCCAACGGGCAGGAATCGACGCTTGAAGGCGCCCGTGGCCGGGATACCGGCAAGCACCTGGTGGCCCGTTTCCCGGGCATCGAGGATCGCGACACGGTCGAGGCGATGCATGGCACCGAGGTCTTCGTGGCCCGCAGTGCGCTGCCGCCGCCGAGTGCCGACGAGTATTACTGGGTCGATCTGGAAGGCCTGGATGTGAAGACCGTCGAAGGCGTTGCCCTCGGCCAGGTCTCGCACCTGTTCAGTACCGGCGCCAACGATGTGGTGGTCGTACGCGGTGACCGCGAGCGGATGATTCCGTTCGTCGTGCCGGAGTTCGTCAAATCCGTCGACTTCGAGGCCAATCTGGTCGTGGTCGACTGGGACCCCGAGTTCTGAGTGTGAGCATGCGTTTCGACGTCATCACCCTGTTCCCCGATTTCCTCGCCCAGTCCGCTGGGCTGGGCGTGGTCGGCCGTGCGCAGGAAAAGGGATTGTTCAGCCTGCATGGCTGGAATCCCCGTGATTACGCCGAGGGCAACTACCGCCGGGTGGACGACCGTCCGTTCGGCGGTGGCCCGGGCATGGTGATGCTGATCGAACCGCTGCAGGCCTGCCTGCAGGCGATCCGTGAGGCCGATCCGACGCCTGCGCGGGTGATCCATCTCAGCCCGCAGGGCGCACCGCTGACCCAGGCCAAGGTGCGGGAACTGGCGGCATTGCCGCGCATGGTCCTGCTCTGCGGCCGCTATGAGGGCATCGACGAGCGTTTCCTGGCCGCCAATGTCGATGAGGAGATCTCCCTCGGCGACTATGTGCTGTCCGGCGGCGAGCTGGGGGCTGCGGTCATCATCGACGCGGTGGCCCGGCTGCAGGAGGGCGCCTTGAATGACGCCGAATCGGCCGCCCAGGACAGTTTCGAAGGTGACCTCGGCCTGCTCGACTGCCCACATTACAGCCAGCCGGCCCAGCATCCGCTGGGTGACGTGCCGGACGTGCTGCGTTCGGGCAACCATGCCGCCATCGCCGCCTGGCGCCGGCAGCAGTCGTTGATCCGTACCGCGCAGCGGCGCCCGGACCTGCTGGATGAACAGGCGCTGGGCAAGGCCGACCGCAAGTTGCTGGCCCTGGCCCGCCAGGCCCCCGCAGAAAAGGGCAGGCCCTAGCGCCAGCCCCGCTTTATCGGCTATGATGGTCAATTACCGCCAGCCTCGGCCGGCGCGCAGTACACAAAACAAACGTGCAGCACAGTCCGGTGACTGCATGAGCCTACGCTGTCGAATGACACGCCCACCCGAACAATGAATCGGTGTAACCCATGAGCAAGCTGAACAAGTCCATCGTCGCGGAATTCGAATCCGCCCAGATCACCCGTGAACTGCCGCAGTTCAGCCAGGGCGACACCGTTGTCGTCAACGTGAAGGTGAAGGAAGGTGCCCGCGAGCGCGTGCAGGCCTATGAAGGCGTTGTCATCGCGACCAAGAACGGCGGCCTGAACTCCTCGTTCACCGTGCGCAAGATCTCGCACGGCTACGGCGTCGAGCGCGTGTTCCAGACCCACAGCGCCATCATCGACTCGGTCGAAGTGAAGCGTCGTGGTAAGGTCCGCGCCGGCAAGCTGTACTACCTGCGTGGCCTGGAAGGCAAGGCTGCCCGCATCAAGGAAGATCTGGCTGCTGCTGCTGCCGCCAAGGCTGCCCGTTTGGCAACCAAGGGCTGATAAACAACTTCGGTTGTTGCCGCGACGGCCGCCTTCGGGCGGCCGTTTGCGTTTGCGGGATCGTCTCGTTAGTTTCAGTGGATGAATGAGACCGACCATCGATATCCGGCGGACATCCAGCTGGCATTGCGCTTCCTGGACAGTTCCGGCGTACCGCGGCGGGAAGCGGCCCCGTTGCTGCATCGCATGCTGTGGCGGTTGGGTATCGCGCTGCCGCCGCCGATACTCGCCGGTTTCCTGACCAATACGCTGCTGCAGGGCCTGCTGTTCGGCGTGTTCTGGACGGTACTGATGTGGCTGCTGCTGTGGCAGGGCAGGGCTCCGGCGCTGGAACTGCTGCTGTTTGCCGGGGTGGCAGCTGGCGTGATGTTCGGCCTGGTGATGGCCACCCTGATGCGGTTCCTGCGCGGCGCCCGCAAGCTACCCACCTGGCAGCAGTTCCGCCGCAGCCTCTGAGGCCATGGCGCAGTGCGCCATGACCGCTGCCGGGCCGCGGCGTAGGCTCGGGCCTTCGAACCCCATGGCCCCTGCGATGCCCGCCAAGCAACCTGCCAACAGTGCTTCGCCCAAGCTGCTGTCCGGCGGTAATCCGCAGATCGCCAAGGGTGAGGGCGATGCACCCGTGCAGGCCTATATCGCCGCCATGCCGGACTGGAAACGGGCCGTTGGAGCACGTCTGGACGCACTGATCGAACAGGCCGTGCCCGGCGTGCACAAGGCAGTGAAATGGAACTCGCCGATGTACGGTGTCGCTGCCGGTGAGGGCTGGTTCCTCAGTTTCCATTGCTTCACCCGCTACATCAAGGTCGCGTTCTTCCGCGGTGCGCTGTTGCAGCCCGTTCCGCCTGAACCGTCCAAGAGCGCCGACACCCGCTATCTGCACATCCTTGAGGATGGGGTACTGGACGAGGCGCGGTTCCTCGACTGGGTACGGCAGGCCAGCGCTCTGCCCGGCGAACGCATGTAGTTCCCCAGGATCTTCCCCCGTACGAGACCACGAGATGGCCACGCAGAAGACCGATCCCGCCGCCGCGCTCCCTGCTGCCGCCCTGATCGACGCCCGCATTGCCGAGCTCGGTGATTGGCGCGGCGACATCCTCGCCCGCGTGCGGGCGCTGATCCACGAGGCGCTGCCGGACGTTGAGGAAACCTGGAAGTGGCGCGGCACACCGGTGTGGGAACACAACGGCATCCTGTGCACCGGCGAAACCTACAAGCAGGCGGTGAAGCTGACCTTCGCCCACGGCGCCGCGTTGCCGGATCCGAAGGGCCTGTTCAATGCCAGCCTGGAAGGCGGCACGCGCCGCGCGATCGACATCCACGAAGGCGAAATGCCCAACGCCGCGGCGTTCAAAGCCCTGATGCGTGCGGCCGCAAAGCACAACGCCACGAAGAAAAAGCGGTAGTGCCGGGCCATGCCCGGCGGATTTCTGGCAACCGCTGCGCTCGCCGGGCGTGGCCCGGCGCTACCGGGTCACAGCATCCGGGTCGGCCACCGGCGACGGCGGGCAAGCCGGAATCTCCGATGGCGTGGCCAGTTCCTCCGCGTGCACCGGCTTGCTGATCATCCGCGCCTTGCGCCAGCCACCCCAGCGGTAATAGGCCAGTGACAGCAGCATCGATACCAGCGAGCCCGCCGGGAAGCTCCACCAGATCGCGTCGGCCCCCCAGTACGGCTGCAGGAATTCGGCGAACGGCACGCGCACGCCCCACAGCGACGCTGCCAGGATCAGCAGCGGTGGCAGCACCGCGCCGGTGGAGCGCACCACGCCGGAGATCACGAAGCTGACGCCGAAGAACAGGAACGAACCGATCACGATGTGGTTCAGGTGCCGCGCGATCTGCAGCGACTCGCTGCCCTGCGGCAGGAACAAGGCCAGCGAATACTGGTCCAGCAGTACCAGCGGCAGGATCAACGCGCCGGTCAGCAGGAAGTTGAACGCGATGCCCTGGCGTGCGGTACCGCGCACGCGGTCCCAGCGCTGCGCACCGACATTCTGCGCGGCCATCGACGAACACGCCGCACCGATCGCCATCGCCGGCATCTGCACGTAGTTCCACAGCTGCAGCGACGCACCGTAGGCCGCGCCGGTGTCGGTGCCGTACTGGTTGACCATCGTCATCAGCATGATCACCGACAGCGAGATCAGCACCATCTGCAGGCCCATCGGCACGCCCTTGACCACCAGCGCACGCAGGATGGTCATGTCCAGCTTGAACAGGTGCATGTCGGCGCGGCCCAGCCACAGCGTGTGCCGCTTGTGCCGCATGTACAGCAGCAGGCCGGCCAGCGACAGCGTCTGCGATACCAGCGTGGCCCAGGCCGAGCCGGCGATGCCCAGTTCCGGGAACGGCCCCATGCCGAAGATCAGCACCGGGTTCAGGGCGATGTCCAGCACCACCGAGACCAGCAGGAAACGGAACGGCGTGCGCGAGTCGCCGGCACCGCGCAGCGCCGCACTGAGGAAGGCGAAGGCGTACAGCGTCGGCATCGCCAGGAAGATGATGCGCAGGTAGGCCTCGGCCAAGGGCAGCGAGGCGGCAGGCGTGCCCATCGCCGCCAGCAGCGGGTGGGCCAGGAACCAGCCGGCGATGGCGATGATCACCGACAGGCCGATGAAGAACGTGGCGCTGGTGCCGACCACGCGCCGTGCTTGGGCGATGTCACGTGCACCGATGGCCTGGCCGATCAGGATGGTCGAGGCCATGCCGAAGCCGAACACCGAACCGATCAGGAAGAACATGATGTTGTTGGCGTTTGCGGTCGCGGTCAGTGCCGCTTCGCCAAGGAAGCGCCCCACCCATACCGCATTCACCGAGCCGTTCAGCGACTGCGCGATGTTGCCTGCCAGGATCGGCAGCGCGAACAGCAGCAGGTTGCGGCCGATCGGGCCGGAGGTCAGGTCAAGCGGCGCTTTGGCCATGGAGTGGTGATCGATTCCCGGGAGGCGCACACTAGCATCAAGCCGGTTTGCAGGATGTGGCAATGCATCAACGACAACAGATGACGCGGATCATCGTGGTGGCCTTGATCGCAGCGGCACTGGCCGCATGTTCGTCAGGTGACCGGCTGGGCGATACCCAGGTGCGGCCGACCGACCGCCCCGAGTGCCTGGTCGGCAGCCAGCGCCAGGATCTGGCGGCCGGAACGCCGGCATTGATCGGGGGCACGGGTTGCCGTACCGACCCCGACAATCCGCGCCCCCTGAACAAGCGAACGGAGTAGTCCCCACCGATGTCCGAGCTTTCCCCGTTGGCGCCCAGCGTCCGTCTGGACATCTGGCTGTGGGCGGCCCGCTTCTTCAAGACCCGTAGTCTGGCCAAACAGGCGATCGAGACCGGCAAGGTATCCGTGGCCGGGCAGCGCCCGAAATCCTCGCGCGCGGTGCGTGTGGGAGAGCAGCTGCTGGTCGATCGCGGTGAAGAACACTTCGAGATCCAGGTGCTGGGCCTGAGCGACCAACGCGGACCGGCGCCGGTGGCGCAGCAGCTGTATGCCGAGAGCGAGGCCTCCAAAGCGCGTCGCGCCGAACTGCGTGCACTGCGCATTGCCGCGCGTGATGGTTACCAGGCACCGGAGCACAAACCGGACAAGCGCGCACGCCGGTTGATCCGCGCTCTGGGTGATCTTGACGCGTTGTGACGCAGTGGCCGGACTGAACCGGCAAGCGCTCTGGTAGCAGCCCACCTTGGTAGGCGCTGTGCCCTGTGCCGACCCAGGTCGGCAGCTACCGTGTCATGGGCCCGGCCCGCGCTTTGGTAGCCGCTCACCTTGGTGGGCGCTGTGCCCTGTGCCGCCCAAGGTCGGCACCTACCGTGTCATGGGTCCGGCTCGCGCTCTGGTAGCCGCCCACCTTGGTGGGCGCTGTGCCGCCTGCGCTCAGCCACCGTTCGGCTTGCGCCCCGCACGTTGGATGGTCATCTTCATGGAAGCCCACCATGTTCCTGCGCCGCAGCCTGCTGTGCCTGGCCCTGTCCGCCGCCGTCCCGGTGTTCGCCGCCGACATCACCTTCTGGGATACCCCGCAGCGCGGTGGCAACAGCTTCAATGAAGCGCCGCCGGACCGCGCCTACTTCCAGGCCCTGCGTGACACCGACGCCACCTGGGTGCGACTGACCCCGGACAAGTGGCGCAGTGCCGGCGGCCGCGATTTCCTGATGGGCGATGCCGACCATTATCAAGGACTGGTCGAGGCCGACGTGGCCACGCTGCGCCGCGCGCTGGATGACGCCAATGCCGTGGGATTGAAGGTGGTGCTGGTACCGCTGTCACTGCCGCTGCTGCGCTGGAAACAGAAGAACGGCGACGTGGTCGATCAGCGCCTGTGGCAGTCCTTCGACAACCACGCACCTGCGCAGCGCTTCTGGCGTGATCTGGCCGCCGCGCTGAAGGGGCATCCGGCGCTGGCCGGCTACAACCTGATCAATGAGCCGGCACCGGAATACGGCACCACGCTGGCCGAACACGCCTCCCGCGAGGACATGCTGAAGTGGTATGCGGGCGTGCAGGGTGGACCGCGCGATCTGCGCCAGCTGTACATGGAACTGGTGGCCAGCGTGCGTGAAGTCGATGCAGAGATACCGTTGATACTTGATGCCGGCTGGTATGCCGCGGCCGATGCGTTCGACTACTGGCCTGCGCCGCTGCAGGACACGAAGCTGCTGTACAGCGTGCACATGTATGAGCCGTACGCGGCCACCAGTGCGCCGAACCAGAAGCGCAGCAAACCTTACCGCTATCCCGCCGAAGTGCCGTTCGGCGACCGCAGCGAGCGCTGGGACGCCGCACGCGTGCGCAGCTACCTGCAGCAGCCGATGGACTGGGCGAAGACCCATGGCATCGGCGCCAACCGCATGGTGATCGGTGAGTTCGGTTGCATGCGACGTTGGCCGGACTGCGGCCGCTACCTGCGCGATGTACTGGACGTGGCCGAGCAGCAGAAGGTGCACTGGGCGTTCTACGCATTCCGCGAAGACGGCTGGGACGGCATGGATTACGAGCTGGGCGACAAGCCGCTGCCGGGATCGTACTGGCAGGCGGTCGAGAAGGGTGAAGCCGTGCAGCCGCCGCGTTCGATGCAGGCGCCGTTGTTTGCCCCGATCCTGCAGCGGTTGAAGGACGGAGCGCGTTGAAACCGCCGCGGCTGCGCCGCATGCCAACCAAGGTTGGCATCTACCGGGTCATGGCCGCCGTGGGATCGCTCTGGTAGTCGCCCACCTTGGTGGGCGTTGTGCCGTGTGCCAACCAAGGTTGGCATCTACCAGGGCAGGGTGCGAACGCTTTGGTAGTCGCCCACCTTGGTGGGCGTTGTGCCGTGTGCCAACCAAGGTTGGCATCTACCAGGCCATGGTGCGAATGCTTTGGTAGTCGCCCACCTTGGTGGGCGTTGTGCCGTGTGCCAACCAAGGTTGGCGTCTACCAGGCCATGGTGCGAATGCTTTGGTAGTCGCCCACCTTGGTGGGCGTTGTGCCGTGTGCCAACCAAGGTTGGCGTCTACCAGGCCATGGTGCGAGTGCTTTGGTAGTCGCCCACCTTGGTGGGCGTTGTGCCGTGTGCCAACCAAGGTTGGCATCTACCAGGGCATGTCAGGCGTGCAGGTCGTAGCGGTCCAGTTCCATCACCCGCGTCCAGGCGGCGATGAAATCCTGCACGAACTTCTTCTCGCCATCGGCACTGGCGTACACCTCGGCCAATGCGCGCAGCACGGCGTTGGAACCGAACACGAGATCCGCACGGGTGCCCGTCCAGCGTGCAGCGCCATCGTTGCGGCCGCGGCCTTCATAGCTTTCGCGGCCGGTCGCCTTCCAGGTCGTACCCATGTCCAGCAGGTTGACGAAGAAGTCGTTGCTCAACGTGCCGGGTCGGTTGGTGAACACGCCGTGCTTGCCGCCATCGACGTTGGTGCCGAGCACGCGCAGGCCACCGACCAGCGCGGTCATTTCCGGTGCGGTGAGGGTCAGCAGCTGCGCCTTGTCGATCAGCAGCGCCTCACCCGGCACGCTGTAAGCGCCCTTGAGGTAGTTGCGGAAACCATCGGCAGCCGGTTCCAGCACCGCGAACGATTCGATGTCGGTCTGCTCCTGGCTGGCATCGGTGCGGCCCGGGGTGAACGGCACGCTCAGGTCGTGGCCGCCGGCCTTTGCCGCTTGCTCGATGCCGACGCCACCGGCCAGCACGATCAGGTCGGCCAGCGACACCTGCTTGCTGCCCGAGTCGTTGAACTCGGCCTGGACCTTTTCCAGCGCGGCCAACACCTTGGCCAGCTGCTGCGGCTGGTTCACCGCCCAGTCCTTCTGCGGTGCCAGGCGCACACGCGCGCCGTTGGCACCACCGCGCTTGTCCGAGCCGCGGAAGGTCGACGCCGAGGCCCATGCCGTGGACACCAGCTCAGCCACGCTCAGGCCGGTCGCCGCAATCTTCTGCTTCAGCGCGGCGATGTCCTTGGCGTCGATCAGCGGGTGCTTCGCTTCCGGCACCGGGTCCTGCCAGATGAATTCCTCGGCCGGAACTTCCGGGCCCAGGTAGCGCGCACGCGGGCCCATGTCGCGATGGGTCAGCTTGAACCAGGCGCGGGCGAACGCATCGGCGAAGGCTTGCGGATCCGCAAGGAATTTCCGTGAGATCTTTTCGTAGGCCGGATCCATGCGCAGCGACAGGTCGGTGGTCAGCATCGTCGGGCGGTGCTTCTTTGACGGATCGTGCGCATCGGGAATCACCGCATCCGCGTTCTTGGCGACCCACTGGTGGGCACCGGCCGGGCTCTTGCTCAGTTCCCATTCGTGGCCGAACAGGATCTCGAAGAAGTCGTGGCTCCATTGCGCGGGGGTGCGGGTCCAGGTCACTTCCAGGCCGCTGGTGATGGTGTCGCCACCCTTGCCGCTGCCGAAGCTGTTGGCCCAGCCCAGGCCCTGGCTTTCCAGGCCCGCCGCTTCCGGTTCCTTGCCGACGTTGTCGGCCGGGCCGGCACCGTGGGTCTTGCCGAAGCTGTGGCCACCGGCGATCAGGGCGACGGTTTCTTCATCGTCCATCGCCATGCGGCCGAAGGTGTCACGGATGTCATGCGCGGCCAGCACCGGATTGGGATTGCCGTCCGGGCCTTCCGGGTTCACGTAGATCAGGCCCATCTGCACTGCGGCCAGCGGGTTTTCCAGTTTGCGCGAATGCACGTCGCCATCAGCGTCGTCATCGGACACCAGCACGCCGTGGTTCTCTTCCACGCCCTCCGAGCCGTGCTTGTAACGCACGTCGCCGCCGAGCCAGGTGGTCTCGCGGCCCCAGTACACGTCCTGGTCCGGCTCCCAGGTATCGGGACGGCCGCCGGCAAAGCCGAGCGTCTTGAAGCCCATCGATTCCAGTGCGACGTTGCCGGTCAGGATCAGCAGGTCGGCCCAGGAAATGGCCTGGCCATACTTCTGCTTGATCGGCCACAGCAGGCGTCGCGCCTTGTCCAGGCTGACGTTGTCCGGCCAGCTGTTGAGCGGCGCGAAGCGCTGCTGGCCGCGACCACCGCCGCCACGGCCATCGTCGATGCGGTAGGTACCGGCGCTGTGCCACGCCATGCGGATGAACAGGCCGCCGTAGTGACCGAAGTCGGCCGGCCACCAGTCCTGCGAGTCGGTCATCAACGCCTTCAGGTCGGCCTTCAGCGCGCTGTAGTCCAGCCCGTTGAAGGCCGTGGCGTAGTCGAAGCCCGCATCGAGGGGGTTGGAGCGCGTGGAGTGCTGGTTGAGCAGGTCCACGCGCAGCTGGTTCGGCCACCAGTCGCGGTTGGTCGTCGCATCACCGACGACGGCATGGTTGAACGGGCACTTCGCTTCGCTTTTCATGGGTCTCTACCTGTGGACTGGCGAATGAGGGAATCAGATCGCTTACCCACCATAGGCATCGCCTAACGATGGGTAAATTCGATTGATTCAACCGCTGCGATAGTGGCTACCTATGGTCGGCAGCGCTTGGATCGTTGTGCGCTATCAGCGCTTGAGCAGGCCGGCGCCGAGCTTGAGCAGATCGCTGGCGCCGAACTGGCCATCACCGTCCTGGTCGAGCGCACCGCCGAGCAGGCTGCCGATGCCGCCGCCGGACTGCTGTGCTTCCTGGCCCAGGGCCTGGCTGAGCTGGCCGGCGTTGCCGCTCTGGGCAAACCGCTGGGCCAGGAACGACATGACGATGGGGGCGAGGATCGCCAGCAGCTGACTGGACTTGCCGCTGTCCAGGCCGGTCTTCTGGCCCAGCGCTTCGGCCGCCTGCGAGGTCTGCCCGCCGAATACGTGGCCGAGGATGCCGGCGCCGTTGGTGGCGTTGCCGCCGCCGCCGCCCATCACCGCGCCGAGGATGCTGCTGAGATCGAAACCGCCACCGCCGCCGCCGGCCGAGCCGAGGTGGTCGCGCTGCAGGGCATTGAGCAGGGACTGCGCACCCTGCGGCTCACTGGCATTCTGGCCCATCGCGCCGAGCAGCAGGGGCAGGGCGCTGCCGACGGCCTGGGTGGCCTGGCTGCTGTCCAGGCCGAGCTGCTGCGACACCTGCTGCAGGCCTTGGCCCTGCTGCAGCTGCTGGAAGAGGGATGCAGCGAGGGATTCGGTGTTCATGGCGGTCTCCGGTCTGTGAAGGACGAACCGCCCGAGCATAACGCCGTGTACACGACGGAAGTGCGAAGGGCAGCCAAGCGTGGGCTCGGCTCTACAACCGTAGCGCCGGGCCATGCCCGGCGGCCGGGATTACAGCAGCGCCTTCAACCGGTACAGCGCTTCCAATGCCTGCTTCGGGGTCAGCTCGTCCGGGTCGATCGCGGCCAGCGCCTCCTGCGCCTTGTTCGGCGGTGCGGAGAACAGTCCGAACTGCTGCGGTGCATCCAGCGCCTGCGGGGCGAGTTCGGCAGCATGGCTTTCGCCGCCGCGCTGCTCCAGCTCGGCCAGGCGTCGACGCGCCTGTGCCACGGTGGCACGCGGCAGGCCGGCAAGGGCAGCCACCTGCAGGCCGAAGCTGCGGTTGGCCGGGCCGTCCTTCACTGCATGCATGAACACCAGCGCTTCGCCGTGCTCGACGGCATCCAGGTGCACGTTGGCGATGCCGCTGCGGCCGCCCTCGTGCTGTTCGTCGGCCAGCGCGGTCAGTTCGAAGTAATGGGTGGCAAACAGCGTGTAGCAGCGGTTCTCGTAGGCGAGATGGCGCGCCACCGCGTCGGCCAGGGCCAGGCCGTCGTAGGTGGAGGTGCCGCGGCCGATCTCGTCCATCAGCACCAGCGAATGCGCGGTGGCGTGATGCAGGATGTAGCTGGTTTCAGCCATCTCGACCATGAAGGTCGACTGCCCGCGGGCAAGGTCGTCGCCGGCGCCGATGCGGGTCAGGATGCGGTCGATCGGGCCGATCAACGCGCGGCTGGCCGGCACGAAGCTGCCGATGTGGGCCAGCAGCACGATCAGCGCGTTCTGCCGCATGTAGGTCGATTTACCGCCCATGTTCGGGCCGGTGATGACCAGCATGCGACGGTCCGGGTGCAGGTCCAGATCGTTGGGCTCAAATGGCTGGTCGCGCACCGCTTCCACCACCGGATGGCGGCCGCGTTCGATCTTCAGGCACGGCTCGGCCTGCAGTTCCGGACGCGCCCAGTCCAGCGCCTGCGCACGCTCGGCGAAGGCGGCCAGCACATCCAGTTCGCTGAGCGCGGCGGCGCACTGCTTGAGCGGCTCCAGCTGGGTGCCCAGCGTGTCCAGCAGCTGCTCGTACAGATACTTCTCGCGCGACAGCGAACGGTCACGCGCGGACAGCACCTTGTCCTCGAATGCCTTCAGTTCTTCGGTGATGTAGCGCTCGGCGTTGGTCAGTGTCTGCCGGCGGGTGTAGTGCACCGGCGCGCGCTCGGACTGGCCCTTGCTGATTTCGATGTAATAGCCGTGCACACGGTTGTAGCCGACCTTCAGGGTGGCGATGCCGCTGCTCTCGCGCTCGCGCTGTTCCAGATCGACCAGGAACTGGTCGGCGTGGGTCGACAGGCGACGCAGTTCATCCAGCTCGGCGTCGAAGCCATCTGCCAGCACGCCACCATCGCTGAGCTTGAGCGGCGGCATTTCGGCAATGGCGCTGGCCAGCAGGTGCGCGCACTCGTCGTGCTCGCCGAGCGCCGCGTGCAGGGTCTGCAGTCGCGGTGAATCCAATGGTGCCAGCACCTCGCGGACGGCCGGCAGCAGGCCGAGGCCATCGCGCAGGGTGGAGAAGTCGCGCGGCCGCGCCGAACGCAGGGCGACGCGGGTGAGGATGCGTTCGAGGTCGCCGAGGCGGCGGAACTGTTCGCGGATATCCGCTTCCGCGCCGCGGTCGATCAGTGTTTCCACCGCGTGGTGGCGCTGCACCAGCACCTCGCGCAGGCGCAGCGGCCGATGCAGCCAGCGGCGCAGCAGGCGGCCACCCATCGGTGTCACCGTGCTGTCGAGCACGCCGAGCAGAGTATTGCGGGTATCGCCGTCGACGCGGGTGTCCAGCTCCAGATGGCGACGCGTTGCCGCGTTCATCGCGATCGCTTCGCTGGCGGTCTCCATCGAGATGGACGTCAGGTGCGGCAGGCGCTGCTTCTGGGTTTCCTCGACATAACCGAGCAGGGCGCCGGCAGCGGCCGTGGCGCGCGGCTTGTCGTCGATGCCGAAGCCGCTGAGGTCGTGCAGCTTGAAGAAGTTCAGCAGCTGGCGGCGACCGCTGTCGGCGTCGAACAGCCACGGCGCGCGGCGACGCACGCCGCTGCGCTGGCGCAGGAACTCGGGCCAGTTCTCTTCATCCGGCACCAGCAGTTCGGCCGGTTCCAGACGCGCCAGTTCGGCTTCCAGTGCATCGTCAGTGTCGACTTCGTTGACCAGGAAGCGGCCGCCGGCCAGGTCGGCCCAGGCCAGCCCATAGCCACTCTTGTTGCGCGACAGGGCCATCAGCAGGGTGTCGCGGCGCTCGTCCAGCAGTGCTTCGTCGGTAACGGTGCCCGGGGTGACGATGCGCACCACCTTGCGTTCGACCAGCCCCTTGGCCAGTGCCGGGTCGCCGATCTGTTCGCAGATCGCCACCGACTCGCCCAGCGCCACCAGCCGTGCCAGATAGCCCTCGTAGGCGTGCACCGGCACACCGGCCATCGGAATCGGTGCGCCACCGGAGCTGCCGCGCTGGGTCAGGGTGATGTCGAGCAGGCGCGCGGCCTTGCGCGCGTCGTCGTAGAACAGCTCGTAGAAGTCGCCCATGCGGAAGAACAGCAGCAGGTCCGGATAGTCGGACTTGGCTGCGAAGAACTGCTTCATGAGTGGCGTATGCTCTGACGAGACCGTTGATTTTTTGGATTGTTCTTTTTTATCAGTCATTTAGAGCGTATTTTCACAAAGCGGAAGTGGTGGTGAGTAGGTGCTAGTGGAAGGGTTTGGAGACCATTGTAGTAGCCAAGGGTAGCCAAATCCCTGCAGGGGCCGATTCATGCCAGAATTTGGCTACCCGGCACCGGGCAGCGTGCCGCGACATTCATCCAAAGGACAGTGGTCGCCATGGCATTCCGACTGAAGCTCACCCCTGAACAGCTGAGACAGCTTCGCAGCACCCTGCGCCCGAAGCTAGACAAGAGCGGTGCGGTCGTCACCAACGCCAAGGGGTATGCGGTGCTCGAACCCAACCCCGACGGCAAGCAATGGCGGTTCCTCGATGGATCCCCAGGCGCGCCCATTGGGTTTGGGGTGTTCGTGGGCAAGCTCAAATCCACTTATGAAGTTCAGCGCAAGATCGGTGGCAAGGTCATGCGAATCAGCGTGGGGGACACCAGCGAACTGGCCCTCAAGGACGCCCACGACCTGGCCGGGGTGAAGGTGGCCGGGGCCAAGAAGGAGGGGCAGCACCCCAAGGCACTGGCGGAGAAGGAACTGTCGATCCAAGCCACCAAGGCGCTGACCGTTAACCAAGCGATCCAGCTCTACCACGACATGCTGGCCCGTCGGACCCGTCCGGCGACCGCGGGCACCCTCAAGACGTTGACCAATTCCATGGCCCGCTTGGAGCGGCCGGAGGTGGGCATCGGCCACACCCCGATCATGGAACTGGACGAAGACAAGGTCAGTAAAGCCTTCGAGGCCACCCGCCTGTCGGCCGCCTTGCATTCCAACCGGTTGTCCCAGGCCATCAAGGACGTCATGGCGCGGACGGGGCGGGTGGAGCTCACCGACGAAGAGCTGGCCAAGGTGGGCGTTGACAGTGAGGCCATGCGCACCCGCATCCGGGCGGCGGGGGTGTCGGCGGCCGAACAGACCTTCTCCACCGCGTTTCGGGCGATTAACTACGCGGTGGACAAAGAGGCCCGCGCTGCCAAGAAGGCCGAGCGCAAGGCGGTGCTGTTCGGAAACGACTTTGGCGTGCTGTGGGAGGAGGGGCGGATGCGCGACGCCGCGGGCCTTCACGTCTACTACGAGAAGGCCCGCGTCCGAAACCCGCTGGGGAGCGAAGACAACACGCTGGGTCGGGCCATCGACTACCTGTGGAGCCGGCGAGAAGCCCAGCGGGGGCAGAACGAAAGCGGGGTTTACTACCTGCTCACCACCTTGTTCCTGGGCGCGCGGCGCAACGAGACGGCAAAGCTGGCGTGGTTCGACCGGCTCACCCCGGTCGAGCGGGAAACCCAGTCCTGGGTGTGGCTGGATGAGATGGACCCCAAGGCCCGGCGAGAGGGGCGCGTGTCGGTGAACCCGCTCACCAAGAAGCCTGGCCCGCAGGTTTATTTTGCAAAAACGAAGAACAAGCGCGACCACAGCATGCCGTTGGGCCCGTTCTCGCTCCAGCTCATCAAGCGTCGGTTTGATCAACGCCTGCCGGTGGACGAACCCCGGGGGCGGTGGGTGTATCCGGCGCGCAGCTCGCGGGCGGCAGAAGGGCACTACAAAGACAGCAAGGCCATCATGAAAGGCTTGGGGGAAAAGCTGTCGGTGGAATTTGGGCCCACCCCGCACGACCTGCGGCGGACCTTGGGGCGCTATGCAACGCGCGTTGGGATCTCCAACCGCATCACCAGCCGGCTGTTCAATCACCTTCCGCAAAAGAAGGACGGCGAGGACGAGGGTTCCAAGTCCTCGGTGCGCTACCAGGAACCGGAATGGTTTGAACTCCAGGATGCACTGCAGCGGGTGGAGCAGTTGATGGCGTCGAGTTCGCCCGCGTTCTACAACATGCTCAAACCGGTGGACTGGCCGCTGCTCCCTCCGCGCAACGACACGGCTACTCCGCAACAATAGCCACCGATAGAATGGGGCCATGGATGGCTCTTTCCCCTTACAACGTGATCCCGATCTCGCCTCGCCGGTCACCGACGCCAATAAATGGCGCCAGGAGATTGCCGAGGCCAAACAAGGGTTGCGAGCCAAGATCAGCACCAAAGCGGCTGCGCACTACGTCGGCGTGCACCACACAACCTTGAGGGAGTGGGTGCGCGAAGGCCAAGGGCCCCAGCCCATGCAGAACCCGGCAAAGGCCGGCACGATGGCTCGAAACCAGCACCTGGGTTTCAGCTTGGACGCGCTGGACGCGTTCTTGGCCAGCCGCAGCGGTGAACCCATCACGCGCGGCAAACGCACCGACGCGGACGACGTGGTCCGCAAAGCCGAACGCATCGAAGCCTTGATCGCGCTGAAAGAGGCTGAGGACCGGTTGGCCAAGGCCCGGGCCCGGGCGCGGCGGTTGGGCGTGGTGGCTTACGCCTCGCTGGCCGACGTGCTGGAGATCCAGCCTTGGGTCACCCTGGGTGGGCGCATCGCAGGCCACGCATGGGCGGTGGACGACACCACGTTCAACGCCGCCGATGAGGACCAGTGGGAAGGAACCTTGGAAGAAGCGTTGGCCCAGCCTTGGACAAGCACGGAGGCACGTGAGGTTTACCAGAACGCCTTCGTGGCCGTGCTCACCAGCACACAGCACCTGATCAATGCGGCACGGTCGCGGCAGCTTGCCAGTGATCTGGAAGAACGGTGGGACAGTGCCACCCACGAGGCAAAGCCAGTGCGGCCGTTCGATAAAGGAAGTGGAAGGCTATGAGCCCGCGTGATCCAGACATTCTGGGAGGGCGTCCTGGCCGGCCATCGAAGGATCCCAAGCCCCTGGCGTTGACAGCGGCTGAAGAGGACGAGTTTTCCAAAGCAAGGTCAGGCAAGCTGGAATGGGTCGGCCCTGGGGTGGCCGCCTACGTGTTGGGCATTTCAAAAGACGCGCTGAAGAAGCGCCGGCAACGAAACGAAGGGCTGATCCCGGAATACAGGCCCGTCAAAAGCAACCGCCAAGGGGCGCAATACCGGTGGTCATCGGTGGAGCGTTGCGGCGGTGCCGAACGCATGACCCGGTCCACGTTGCCGCTGGTTCAAGCCGTGGAGCCTTACGCCGGTGCCGAATGCATTCCGCCCAACGTCTTGGCGCAACGCCTCGACGACGTCGTGGCCTTGCTGAAGAAGCTCGGCGTTGAAGGCCTGAAAAAGGACCTTGCCTGGGCTTACAACGACGCCGATCGCCTGGTGGGGTTTGCTTCGCTTCATCCACAACTGCCCGCGCGTGCGCTCACGCTGCTTGAAGCGCTGGACGCCCCGTGGGTGAGCAGCGAAGCGCGTCAGCCCTTCCACGACTGGGCCATGGGCGTGCTCCACTCCGCCGCCGAGAGCGCCGCGAAAGCCGCCGACTAAACCCCATTCCCGACTTTTTGTCGGGAAACGCATGAGTAAGGCGCACCAACGCTTCTAGGCCGTTGTCGGGACAGTTGTCCCGATAAAGCGGCGTTTTCGCATGGGTGGCCTACAGGGCCAGAACTGCAATCTCGTGTCCGTTCCGATTGGGAACGACATGCGGGATCGACATGCAGTCCAACGTTCTTCAATTCAAACTGGCCACCCGACCCAAGCGCCTGTCGGTGTCTAAGCCCACCCGGCTCACCTCCGTTTGCTACAAGGCAAGCGACAAAGCCCACACGAGCGTGGATTGGTATACCCCGCCTGCCATTGTCAAGGCGCTGGGGGGCAAGCGCGGCTTTGACCTCGATCCTTGCACGCCCGAAGATCCGTCGCGGCTGCCGGCGCCCACGGCCCGCCGAATGATCCCGCCGAGTCAGGATGGCCTGCTCACGCCGTGGCCCTCGCAAGCGTTCGTGTGGATGAACCCGCCCTACGGAAAAGGGATGGAGAAGTGGCTGAGCAAGCTGGCAAACCACCCCGGCGGAGGGGCTAACTTGCTGATTGTATTGGTCGAGGCGAAAATGGCGAAGGGGATGAGTTGCGACCTTTCGGAGGCGCAACGGCTGTGCGGCGGCGCAGCCCATGAGACGGAGTTCGGGTATGTTCCGAAGCGTCGTCCTAGGGCTTTTTCAGCGCATAGGCTTCCCATGGCCCTAAGGCCATTTTTGCGGCTGGTCCGCGATCGAAGAACACAAGGTAATCAGATGAAATACGAAGAGCTGTCCAGGGCAGCGCTCATCAAGCTGCTGCAAGAGCACGATGCCGAACGCGCTGAAGCAGGGAGAGATGGCATCGTCTTGAACTACAGTGGGCGCACAGCTCCTTGGCAGATCGTTCGTCAGGTCAAGCCTCGGATGTTTGACTTCAACAAGCGCGCTTCCGTGGGCAGCGCTGAGGAGGAGTGCGTTAACGAACTCTGGGATGGCGAGAATCTCGCCACCATGGTCACGCTTTACAAGTATCGTGGCCAAGTAGATCTGGTGCTGACGGACCCGCCATACAACACCGGCGAGGACTTCCGTTACAACGACAAGTGGGACAAAGATCCCAACGACCCGGATATGGGCGATTTGGTGGCCAAAGACGATGGTTCGCGCCACAGCAAGTGGCTGCGATTCATGACGCCTCGTCTTTGGATGATGCGAGAAATGCTCAAGCCTGGTGGCGTCATCGCCATCTGTATCGATCATCGAGAACTCTACAGGCTGGGGATGCTGATGGATGAGATTTTCCACGAGGAGAATCGCATTGGCATCATCAATTGGCAGAAGAGCTACTCTCCAAAGAATAATGTTGGCAAGAAGTCCCATGTGTCCACTTCCACAGAGTATGTGTTGGTGTATGCCAAGGATATTGATCGCGCCAAGACCACCTTGATGGAGCGCAGCGAATCAATGAACTCGCGCTATGGTTCCCCCGACGGGGACCCCGAGTTGTGGACACCTGGTGACCTGACGGGGCGTGGAGCGGACACTCACTGGGGGCAGGTGTATGCAGTTCAATCGCCTTTTACAGGCGAATTGATGTCTCCATCGGAGGGGCGGTGCTGGGCGCTCGAAAGGTCGAAGCTTAAGGCGCTGCTTGAGCAATGGGGTTGTGAATACCGGAACGAGGACCAACACGATGGCCGAGCTCCAGCTCTGGTCATCAAGGGGTCTTTGAGCGCAGCAAAGAAAGCCGCTGAAAAAGTGCTCAAGGCTGGGAACTGGCCCCGCGGATATTGGCGCGACCAAGGAAAGGGCCATTTCCGTGCGAAGGTCTACCTCAATGAGGTCAAGAAGGGCGTTGTGCCAATGACCTACTGGGCAGATGAGTCATTCGACGCCATCGATGATCTGGGTAGCACGTCTTGGGACCATGAGCAGAGCGGGCATAGCCAGAGCGGGCTGAAGGAGCTCGGTGCTGTCGTTGGGAAAGATCACGGATTCACGACCGTAAAGCCGCTCAAACTGTTCAAAAAAATTATTCAAATCTGGTGTCGAAAGGATGGAATCGTATTGGATCCGTTCGCTGGGTCCGGGACAACGGGGCACGCGGTTTTGGAGCTGAATAAAGAGGTGGCTGCCACTCGTCGCTTCATCATGATTGAGCAGGGGAACGACGAGAAAGGGGATCACTACGCCAAGACCTTGACGGCTGACCGCATTAAGCGCGCCATCACGGGGAAGTGGAAGTCAGGTGAGCGGGAGGGCTTGGGCGGAGGCTTTCGATACTTCTCTCTCAAACGAGAGAAAGTGGATGCCAACGCAGTGAATGCTCTCGCTCGCGAAGAGATGATGGACCTGCTGTTGGTCAGCTACTGGGATCGCAATGACAAGGCCAAGTCCTATCTTCGGAGATTGGCTGCCGGGGATCATAAGCACCTGTTTGCTGTGAACAGCCGCAACGAGGGCTTCTTCTTGGTGTGGAGCGCTCCTGACCAACCTTCGGCGCTGACGCGGGCCGTATTCAAGGAAATCGCGCAGGAAGCAAAGGGAGCTGGCTTGGCGGGGCGTTATCACGTCTACGCTGCACTGGCGCCTTACACCGGCAGCGACATTGAGTTCTATCAAATTCCGGACAAGGTGTTGGAGCACATTGGCTTCAACGCCCGTGCAGACGCTTACAACAACGATGGTGGCATGGATGCAGATTGAGCTCAAACCCTTCCAGGTGCGTGCAGCCCAGCAGATCGCTGGGCGATACGCTTTTTTTGCTGGACACCCCTACAGGCCGACCTACAAGGGCAAGCTCCCGCGTCCGTTTTATCAGGCGCTGTCCGCCATCACGGGCGCCGGTAAGACACCGGTGCTGGCCGAGGCCGTCACGTTGATGCGCATGCACATGGGCGTTGAGCCCATCGTGTTCTGGATGAGCAAAGCCAAGTCGGTTGTCCAGCAGACCTATACAAATTTTTCCGGTGGCGGAAAGTATGCCGAGATCGTTGACGATTTCCGTGTCATCCGGGCGGCACAGCTGGAACCCAACCTGATCTCGGATGGGAGTTCTCCCCTCATCGTGATGGCCACGACCGGGCTGTTCAACAACAAAGAGCAGGCCGATGGCGCGCTGAACATCTACAAGAAGGATCAAGACCTGTTCGGTGACCAATCGCCCTGGGAGCGATTGATCGCCCGTGATGCCGGTGGGGTTCGGCGGCCGTTGATCATCGTCTACGATGAAGGTCACAATCTGTCCGAACAGCAGACCCAGATCTTGGCCGAACTGGAGCCGGAGGCCTACCTCTTGGCCAGCGCGACGCTCAAGCTGCCCTTGAACTTTGCTAAAACCGTGCTGGCTCCCCAGGAAAGCTGGGTCGATGAGGCGGGCGAGGATGAAGCCAGTCTTGAGCGTTTTGCGCTGTTGGCAGCGGTTGACGGGAAGGGCGCTGCCGACGCCACTGCATTTGCCATCACCGCGGTGGACAGCAACGCGGTCATCAAGGCTGAGCTGATCAAGACTTCCATTCAGTTCGACGGCACCACCGCGCCGATGGAACGTTGCTTGGACGATCTCCATGATCGGCTCCAACTGATTGAGCAGGAAATTCAGGGTCGGGCGCTGGGGTTCACACCGAAGGCCATCTATGTGTGCAAGACCAACATCACCGACGACGGTGATAAGGACGATCACACCAAGCCCTTTGAACACCGCAATGCTCCGCCGATCCGCATCTGGCGCTATCTGGTTGAGCAGAAGAAGGTGGACCCGGCCAAGGTGGCCATTTACGCCGACCTGAAATTCGCCGATGGCAACAAGCCCGACGCAGTGAATTTGTTCTCGAAGGGCGAGAGCGATTTTGACGAATTTCAGGCCGGCGACTTTCAGCACATCATTTTCAACCAAGGTTTGCAGGAAGGTTGGGACGATCCTGCTTGCTACCTTGGCTACATCGATAAGTCGATGGGTTCTCAGATCAAGGTTGAGCAGATCATTGGCCGCGTTCTGCGCCAATTCGACGCCAAGCATTACGATTCACCGTTGCTCAACAGCGCCCATTTCTTCTTGCGTGTGGACAAGAAGAACGTGTTCACCGAATCGATCGAGGCCGTGCGGGCCAAGCTCCAAGAATCTGGAGCAGCCATTGAGATCGTTCATACCTATGGCGGTGGGGAGGGCGGTTCAGAAGATCTCGGCCCCAAAGAGGGGGTTTCAGTGCTCCTTCATCAGGTCCATGCGGACGCCGACGACGCAGTGGGTGCCATTGCCCAGTTGGTAGCGCAGTTCCCCACCTTTAAGGAAGGAGAGATCGATACTCAGGGCGACGCACACAGCAAGACCGAGACGGTGGACATCTCTGACTTGGCCAAGGAGATCGGCCACGACTGGACGGCCAGTGGGCACGCGAACCGGGTGCGCCTGCGTTGGCTGGTGAGCAACGCCATCCGTGGGCGCTCTAGGGCCGCATTGGCCGTGGTAGACCTAAAGGCTTCCAAGTTTGACGTGAGGGTGGAAGCCGGTAGCAACGCCGCAGCTGCAGCTGACACCCTGGCTAGGGAGATCGTGTCCACCTACTACCAGCTGACCTCGCTGGTGTATGAATCTGAGCTGGAGTTCACGTTCTCGACCATGCGCGTGCCGAAGAAGGCGCAGGCCTTCGAGAACGGCCTCTATCCGCGATACGCAGGCCTCAACAAGTTTGAAGCCCCGTTCGCCGCCGCCTTGGACAAGGCCGGACACACATGGCACCGGAACCCGAGCAATGGGGGCTTCCGTATTCCGCTGTTGTCGGAGGGGGACAGTGCCTCCTTCTCACCGGACTTCCTAGTCTGGAAGGGCAAGTATGTGTTCTGCCTGGACACCAAGGGCTCGCACCTGCTCACCGATGCCGTGGCTCGCAAGCTGTTCGATATCCAAGATGAGGGGGCGACCAAACTGTTGACCCGCTTTATTTCCGAGGGCAAGCAAACCGCGATCGGTGGCAAGGCAACAAAGGATGGCTACACCGTATGGAAGATGAAGAACGGGTCGCCCACTCCGATCCATGTGTCTAATCTCGATCAAGCCGTGAAGGAATGTTTGAAGGCTTGACAGACTGACTCTAGACATCTCCCGTGGCTAGGGAATGCTGTCTCACATTGGAGAATGCTGGATGAGTGAAGCGGATCTCGTATGCGAAAGCGTCGAGTGGGTGAGGTGCGAACTGCGTGACCTCATGGGTAAGCAAAAGAAGGAACGTCCGTGGCTAAAGTGCCCCAATGAGCGGGAGTGGGCCATTGCCAAGCTCTGGGACCCGGACATGTCTGACACGGAGTGGGCATACGTTCTTAAGCTCCTGCGCCCGATCATTGCCGAACGACAGCGCCGGCGCATCTTGGAGGTGATCGGCGGTGCCGCAGCGAATCCAAAAAAGAAGCCTCGTCGGAAAATGTAGACCCTGCATGCGGCCGTTGTTTCCTGCTCCGGCGATCTGAAAGATGAAGATGGCAGCCAAATTCAACCAAATTCTCATCGTGGATTCCCTCCCGGAAGGCCAACTCAACACCGCAGCCCGCCTGTTCGCGGATGCCCAAGACTGGGCGCGGGTGATCGGCGACGTTCCTCACATCGCCAGCGTTCGTGTTCCTTCCAGCGGGGCTTTTCTCGATCTGTTGGCCCAGCTTGCTCAGCAAGCATCCAGGGAGCCCTACGTGCCGTTGCTTCACATCGAGTGCCACGGTGGAGAGGGCGGGCTGGAGTTCGCTGACGGGTCTTGGTTGACGTGGGATGACATGAAGCCGGCGTTCGTAAACCTCAACGTGGCCACGCGCTTGAACCTCATCACGGTGGTGGCCGCATGCCATGGGGGCGCCATCGCCAATTTTGTTCGTGCTGAGCATCGGGCGCCGTTCTGGGCATTCTTGGCCCCCAAACGGCAGCTATCGGCAGGAGATCTGGAAACAGCGCTGTCTGCGTTCTATCAAGCCCTGCTGATGACCCGGTCCTCGGAGCGGGCCATGAGTGCCCTTCGGGCAACGCAAGCTGGCGACGAGTTCTGGCAGTTGAGCGCGCAGACCATCTACCGCTTGATTGTCGAAGGCTACGCGGAACACCACCTTACGGACGAGGCCGTGGGACAGCAGGCCGAGCGTCTCCGGGCCCACGCTGCGGAACATGGCGCTGTTTGGACGCAGGCGCAAATCGAGGCCATGATCCGTGACCCAGGAATCTTTGAAGGGTTCCGCCGGGAGTTCTTCATGATCGACCTGTATCCGGAACACGAAGAGCGTTTTCCGCCCGTCGCGCTCTAGTCACCCCCTCGATTCTCCAGTGTCTACGTCCGTCCCCCGGAGGCGGCATATCCCTTCACGGGCCCAATCCCGACCTGAGCGTCCCATGGTTCAGCAGGCGAAGCAGGCACTCGGCCACGTCCAGTGCGGCGGCGGCCCACTCGTCATCATCGCCCAAATGCGGCTCTTCCTTCCCCCCGTGGAAGAGGTTGTTGCGCACGCGGCGTGCCGCTTCGAGCAATGCACCGGCATTGGATTGCTGAAGGGGCAGGCGCTGGAAGACAGCGTGGTTGAGGCCGTTGATCACCGCCACCTCCTGGACCATCGGGCGATCACGTGGAGGTGTGAGGATTTGCTCGTGCGTGCTGTCCGACACCCGATCGAAGAAGAGTGAATCGTCCAGCCGTGACACCGCTTCATCCACCGCGGGCCAGTTCACCTGGGCCATTCGGTAGGGACCGGCGCGAAGAAAGCCTGGATCGTTCTTGAGGCGAAACTCCAACTGCGCGAACGCCCGCAGCAGGTCGAACGCGAGGGGATCAGAGACGGGCATGGGCGCCTTCAAGGTCGGTGGAGGACGTGGGCTTTTGAATCTGTCGGCCAGAGGCCGCAGATTCTGAGTTTAGCCGTCCCGAAGCACTGGACACCGCGCCGCTCTCTGTTTGCATGGGGGAGAAGGAATACAAACGTATTCCATGGGAGATGGGTATGGGATTCGAAGGAAGCGGGCTTCTTTCTCGAAAGGACGTCCTCCTCTACACCCTAACGGCCCCTATCTGGCTTCCTCGAAATTGGGTTGTGGGCAAGGTCCGGCGATGGCGGGACGACTTGCGGACGCCGCCGATCATTAGGTTGCTTGAAAGCTGGGAACGCGAACCTGCTCTGGATGCCTTGAGGCATTTGATCGCAGAAGGCGCCGACGTGAACGCTCGGCGCAAGGAAGATCAGGAGACTCCGCTGCTCATGGCTGCGAGGCGTGGATGGGTCGAGGCCTGCCGCGTGCTGTGTGCAGCGGGGGCTGATCCGAATTCTCAACGGCACGATGGGTGGGTGGCTCTCTACTCGGCTGATCTCTACAGACATGTTCCATTGCTCACTGTGTTGCTCGAAGCTGGGGCAGACCCGGATGCCTTGGCAAGCACTGGGTCGCCAGAGATCAGAAATGGCATCGACGAATGGAAGGCGAAGCGGGCCGCCGCACATTTGAAAGTATCCCTCCCTGGCACTGAGGAGCCCGTTCGGACGAGCAAGCCGCGGCTATGAGGCTGATCCCATGAACCTGCAACTCACATGCATCTGCCGGGAGGACGTGTTCGCCGATGGGTTTTCCTTCGCAGAACTGCTGGACGCGCCCTTGGCTGCGTTGCGCTGGGGTGGTGCGTGGTTGACCCAGTTGAAGCCCGGTGGGCCGGTGACCGAGGACGCCATGCGGCGCTTTGCTATGGGCCAGGAGCTCGATGGGCAACAGCGGTTGTGGGAAGGCGAAGACCACCACACCTGTGCGGCGGGCTACCGAGTCTCGTTGCGCCTGCCCAAAGGGTTCGCGGCGTTACTGGACACCGACAGCGAGGAGAGGGCACGACTACAGGCTGCCCACCGCCACGCCGTTGACCATGCGCTGTCGTCCCTGCCGTTCCAGCGTGATCACCGGGTGCTCTTCGTTGCATCCGATCGGTTGGAGGATGACTGGACGCACCACTGGTTGTTCGCCATCGCATGCGCACCGAACGGAAAGTGGGAACGGCTTGCGCTGAGCTCGCGGTTGGCGGCCAGCGAGGACGCTTACACCCACGCCATGGGTGCCTTCATGGAAGCGTTGCTGGAGACCAAACGATTGGAGCGCTTCTTCCGCCCAGCCCCCGTGGGCCGACCGAGGCAGAGGCTGTGACGCTGACGTCCAAGCCTCCCTTGACGGCCGTGCTGCCGAAAGTGTCCCTTTCTTCAACCTTGCGCCAGGCATTGGCCGCACGCGCTAGAGCAGCCGGGGTGAGCGAGAGCGAAGCCGTGCGCCAATGGCTCACCGCCTACCTGGCGCGCCCCCAGCTGCTGCGCTCTCCCGTTGCCGGCCCCAGGGACGACCGCCTGCCGCCTATCCGGGCTTCCCGAGACCTGGCCGACCGCGTCCGCCGCGAGGCGCAGCGGCAGCACGTGAGCGTGGCGGAACTCATCCGTCGGGTGGTTGCGTTCCACGCGTTCTGAGGCGCAACTTGGCCACGCTCGGCGGGTGCCACTTGCCCTTCGCCAAGCGTTTCTGCACGAACGCGCGGTAAGCCTCGGGGGAGGGCGGCGATTTGCGTTTGTGCCGGCGTGTGTTGCAGAGCCAGCAGGCGGCAGCGATGTTGCCTACCACGTCCTTGCCGCCTTCTTGTTGGGCGACCAGGTGCTCGGCGGTGCAACGGAGCGGCGTGGCCGTTTTGGCGCGCAGGCCGAACGGCTTTAGTTCATCGGGAGAGGCGTTCCACATCGGCACGCTGCAATAGCAGCACCGGCCCTTCTGGGCGAGGAAAGCCTCGGTTCTCAACCGTTGGAGTTTGGGCATACTTAGATCTCAAAAGACAGGAAAAACCATCCCGTCGTCGCTTGTGCGATCGAATCGGGAACCTGTTGCCTTGAGCTAAGCAGGCAATACGCCGGGGGCATTTCCCCTCGCGGCAAGGGAGTTATCGCGCCCCAGGGCGGTGGGTGTCAAGATGGGCCATGACCACCTTTGACCAAACCAATGATCTGCTCGACGCCTCGGTAACGTTGTGTCCGGTTCCGGCCAGCGGGGAGGAGACCGATGCCTGAGGGCGGAGCAGCACCGGACGCATGGCCCGTTTGGTTGAAAGAGCCGCGCGTGCAGCGGGCAATGGAGTGGGCCGACCACGTGCGGCGTTGGAACGAGGAGCAACTCTATGGATTGGTCCTACATGGGCCGGAGCCAGACCACATGGCGGTCGTGGCTTTCGCGGTGGTGCACGAGCACCAATCGTCAGCCATGCTCCTGGTCAAACATGGGCTGTTGGGCTCTGCGACGGCATTGATGCGGCCTGCCTTTGAGGCGTTCGTGCGCGGGCTGTGGCTGCAATGGGCCGATGACCAAGAGCTGGCGCGGTTCCAGAAGGGCCATGACACTGCAACCCCAGAGAAGATGATCCGCAGGGTGGCCCAGCGTTCCGGTGAAAAGCGTTACGCGGATTTGTTGGATACCTGGGAGCAGTCTCAAAAGACGATGCACGGCTACGTCCACCATGGCTACCAGTCCCTGATCCGTCGTTCCGGCGTCATCGACACGTCCCCTGACGAGGTGGTGGACCTGTTGGGATTCAGCGCGTCCATGGCGCTCCATGCTTCTCTCGAAACCGTGGAACTCGCCGGAAAGCGGGTGCCAGAGGAAGAAGTGGCTACCCGGCCGCAGTGGGTTGCGGAGAAGCAACTCGAGATCGTCACCATGCTGCGCGACATGGGCCTGGTTCAGGTGTTGGGTGACGCGGCGCCTGCCCCACCGACCTTTGACTGTGGCGGGAAGGCGTAGGGCAGGAGTGTTCAGCGCGCAAAAACTTGCGGGAATTCGTCGCAGTTTTTGAGTGGAGAAGTGGGGTTCCCCTTTACAGGCCCCGAAAACGTGGTTTCCTAAAACTGTAGCGCTTGTCCATGAATGGGGTGGTGCTGCACAAGGAAGGCCGGCAAAGCCGGCCTAGTGGATTAAACCTTCATGAATTTGTGAGTAAATCGTGAAGGAGCTTGATTTCTCGGATCGTTTTCTTGATCCCGAAGCATCTTTGCTGCAAGAGCGGCAACTCATGTAGCAGCCAACGGAAGCTTCAACGCTGTGAGAGGTGAAACTCTCACAGCGTTTTCATTTGCAGAGAAGGGCTGGCCCGGCGCCCGGTCGGGTGGTCATGCGAGGGGCGATGGGCTATAACCGTTGGATTCCCGAACGGAGCGCTCCTTTGGCCCTGACCACCCTGAAATCCCTCAACGCCGAAATCAAACAGCTCGAAGCCCAGAAGAAGCTGGTCGAGAAGCGCGACGGTGAGGTTCCCAAAGCCCTGGCGGTCCTCCAGAAGTATGCGAAGGTCTTGAGTCTGGCCCAGCGGCGGCAGGTGGCCAAGCTCATCGGAGAAACGATCGACGCCAAGCCGGCGCGTGCCGCCAAGGCTGCCGCAGGTCCCCTCAAGGGGCGCAAGCTTGGCAAGGTGGCGCCGAAGTATCGCCTCCCAACCGGTGAGACGTGGGCTGGTCGGGGTTTGGCCCCCAAGGCCTTCACCGCATGGGCCAAGTCCGCCGAGGGCAAGGCGTGGGCTCAGGCCAACCCCGGAGCGAAGTTCCCCCCGGCTGGTGGCACGGTGAGGAAGGCACGCGCTAAGGTTGCCAAGAAGGCGGGCAAGCCGGTGACGAAGGTCGCCCAGAAGGCCGTCAAGAAACTTGCGAAGAAAGCCGTCGTCAAGAAGGGCAGCAAGAAGGCCTGATCATGCGCGGCCTGTTCCCCAAGAAGAAGAGCCGGCTCTCGCCCCAAGGCAAGGCCATTGCGGCCGCCCACGCACTCCTGGACACCATGGAGGGTCGTCTTGACGAAAAGGCGGCCGGGCGCTGGTTGCGAGACGAGGTCGGGCTTCAGTGGTCAATGCTGACCTGCGTGCAATACCTCTCGGGAAAGGAAGCCCTCGGGGCGCTAAAGGCGCTGCCGAACGACTGGTCGGAGCGCGGTCGCACCAAGCAGCACCTCCAAGCCGCTTCCATCCTGGCCGCCCATGCCGTCGCAAACATGAGGCAAGACGGGAGAATGCTGTGCGCCAGCGACTTTGCTCACGAATTCAAAGGAAAGTCAGTCGAGCAGTGGTTGGCTGCAGCTTCCAACAGTGCGGAGAGCGGCGCGGGTCCAAGCGTCTGACAAATTGGCATCGGACCGCTTGCAGCGGATCCGTCAGCTCAATCTCCGTCCGTGATCGGAGGCGCCACCACCCCTTGCGCCTCTAGGCATGCTTTGACCTCGATGGCGCCCTTGGTCGCCAATTTTGGATAGAGTGTGTTTGGCGCCCGATGCTTTGTCTTGTTGGTATTCCTGGGGTCGGCAATGCCGTGTTCGAGAAGCCCTCTATTTTCAGATCGTTAGCTCCTTCGATCGAGGCCGCGCTCCACCCGGTGGTTCCAAGAATCGGGATCTCAAGCTGGGCGCTTGTCGGCCGCTAACCTCACGGACGACCAGGCTTGTGGTGCCAGTTGCGCAAGGGGGCGGGGGCACAAACTATGTTCTCCACTTTCTCAATCCGTGCGACGAGATTTGGTTCCACTGGCGTCCCAACCAACACAAGGAGCTTCAAGATGGCATTGGATATTTCGGCCGCCCAGGCGCGCGACAACATGGCCGCGGTGCGCGAACAGTGGGTGACGGCACACTTGGAGCAGATCACTGCGGTGATTTCGGCCGCCTCCGATAGCGGCGAGATGGCAGCTTCGTATGAGCTCCAGGTGGGCGTGAGCGAGGAGGCTGGGCTTGAGCGAGTCATGGAAGCCTTGACGGTCCAAGGATTCTCTGTAGTTCGGCGTGGTAAGCGCACTGTTGTTAAGAAGTCGGCTGTGCGACGCAGCCTTGCTGACCTCGCTGCCGGCAATCCGGCGCCGGAGGGCGAGACGGGTCACAAGGAAGATGTGGTGTTGGATATCAGCTGGGCTGAGGGAGTAGAAGAATCCGAGGAGGCGAGTGGCATCAGCCTGCCGCTAACCCCTGCGCCCTTGATCTGATCACCTCACCAAGCGAAAGGAGCTCGTTTTGAACACGATTGTTTCGGCAGCAGATCTTCGCCGGACGGCGCAGCAGCGTTCCGATGCCTGGGCGAACAAGGTTCTGTCCACGTTGACCACCCACATCGATGCAGCGTCCCGCGGCGGGCATGGCGCGCTGCGCTTTGTGATGGATACCCAAGCGATCGCTGGCGGGCTGGAGCGGGTGTTGAAATCACTCGATGCTCAGGGTTTTGTGGTCACCAACGTCGCGGGGGAGGGTGAATCCCCGATTCTGATGATCCGTTGGGATGAGACTGCTGCGTCCGTGGTCATGGGCACGGTGGCGTTGTCCGATCCGCCCGGTATCGGCAACCTCTATGAAATGCTGTCAACGTCGGCGGTAGCCGTCGCCTTGGAAAGGACCCAGATCAACAAGTTCCACACGAAAGGTGGAACGGGCTTCGCCGCCGAAGAGGCAAACGCGTTTGCCGACACCCTTGCTGGCCGTAAGGTTGAGCAGGTTGGCGCGGACAATTCGCTCAATGGCCCCGATCGAATCGTCGATGGCGTTCGGATTCAGACCAAGTATTTCGCGACGGCGAGAGAAACGGTTGGATCGGCGTTTGGAACGGATGGGTATCGATACGAAGGGCAGTTGCTCGAAGTGCCCTCCGATCAGTATGAGGACGCAATCGAGCTGATGCGCAAGCGCATCAGCAGCGGTCAGGTGCCGGGTGTCAGCGATCCGGCGGAAGCCGAGCGCATCATCAAGAAAGGCAGCACGACTTACCGCCAGGCGAGGAACATCGCCCGAGCCGGCAACATCGATAGCCTGACTTACGACATGAAGACGCAGAGCATCGCCTCCAGCTATGCGTTTGCGATCTCCTTCTCCATCAACTTCGCTCGGCAAAAGTGGGATGGGCGAACCAACATGGAGGCGCTCAATGGTGCGCTGACCATGGCACTGGAATCCGGTGCAACTTCCTTTGTTTCTGGGATTGCCACCGCCCAGATCCTGCGAACCAAGGCCGCGGCCATCGGAGTGGTGGCGGCCCGTGATGGGGTCAAGTTCGTGTCCCAGAGCGCCCTTGGCCGCAGTGCAATTCAGAAGGTCGCTCAGGTGTCCTTGGGCAAGGCTGTCTACGGGGCCGCTGCGGTCAACCACGTCGCCAAGCTGTTGCGGACCAACGCCGTCACAGGGGCTGTGACCACTGCCGTGATTTCTGGCCCAGACTTCTACCGGGCTGCGTTCAGTCGCAACATTTCTTGGGCGCAGTTCGGTAAGAACCTGGCGGTCAACGGCGCAAGCGTAGCCGGTGGTGCTGGCGGCTGGATGGCTGGCGCTGCGGGTGGGGCTGCCGTTGGTTCGGTGGTTCCGGTCATTGGCACCGCTGCTGGTGGGGTGATCGGTGGCATTCTGGGAGCGCTGGCGGGTGGCACTGCTTCCAGTGTGGCGTCCAAATACCTGCTTGATGGGCTGGTGGAGGACGACGCCAAGGAGATGCTACGCCTGCTTCCTGGCTATGTAGAAGCCGTGGCGAACGACTACTTGCTGTCCGAATCGGAGACCAACGCGTTGGTTGAGATCATCAAGTCTCGGCTCAATGCGGCATTCTTGAGGGACATGTATGCGAGCAAGGACAGGGCTCGGTTTGTCTACCAAGCCTTCGAACCGGATTGCGAGAAGATGGCCAAGGCCCGCCCAACGATCACGCTGCCGAAGGAGACCGTCGTTCAGGCTTCCCTCGACGAGATCGAGGAAGAGGTGCTGAACCAGGTTGAGTGACGCGGCTGGCCGTGGCCCGGTGAGTTGTTGCCGGGCCACTAGGTTGGGATTGCTGAAAGTCTCATCGAGAGTCCCCTAAGAAAAGACCCAGCGCCTGATCAGGCGCTGGGTCTCCTTTTGCTCCGTTGGCATCTCTGTGTCGCGATGTCAGTCCTGGTGCTTCTGGCCGCTGTTCTCCACCTTGGTCACTTTGACGATGGTCGCATTGTCGATGTCAAAGTCTCCGGTGATGGCGCAAATGTCGTCGATCTTGCAAGCAGCAAAGATCTTGGGTGCAACGTTCTTGTCTTCCATCTCGAAATCGAAGGTGCCTGCATCCGGCGTTTCAAAGTTGCAGATCATCGTCCCGCATCCATAGTGGCCGACGATGCGCTCACCCTTCAGGATTTCCGCATGGGCAAGCGCTGGCAGGGCCAGGGCGGCGGCGAGAGCGAGGGTGGAGGTGCGATAAGAGAGCTTCATCCCGAGTCCTTGAGAAGTTGTCAGTTCGCTTGGGGTCCAAGCATTTACGAGCCAATTGTCTGGCACTTTGGTTTATCGGAAGGACATCGGGAATCTTTAGATTCCACGTTTTTAGTTCGCCAAACGAGCCCGACAGCGGTCGCCATGTTCCTTCAGATGTGCAGGGTTAGGTCGATTCGTGGCCAGCTGGGGGAGCCGCAAGGGAACGCCCTGCAGGTGGGCGTAGTCCGTCTGCAACAGCGATGGAGCCAAAGCAACGGTTTGTTCCTCGGTAACCCAAAGCAACCCGCAATCGAATAGCGTGTGAAGGTCTGCACGCAGCAGTAAGCCGTTGTCGATTCGGTCAGTGTGGTCACCGCGATAGGGCAGCACATGGGCTGCTTCCAACACCTCCACGGCCGAGCAGCCAGTGATGGCGCAACGGCTTCCGTAGGCATCGAGCAGTCGGGCGCGGAAAAGCGGCTGGCCGCGACGCTGGGCCACGGCCCTCATGCTCCAGACGCGTGCATCGTGTTCTGAGTCAAGGGGGGGCTGATGTTCAAAGGCTTCTTGTAGCGCCTGCGCCTCGACCATCAACTCGGGAGTCGATGCAATCTTGACCGCAACCCATGTGCCGTCACCGTTCTGCTGCAGGCTCCAATGACCATGCACGTTGGCGTTGAAGGGTTCATACGTCACCTCACGTAACCGTCCTTGGCGGAACACCAGATCCTGGGGATGGCTTGAAGTGGAGCGCCAGTCTGTTCGAGCCTTGTTGTGATGCCTGCGATTGGCATCGTTCACCGTCAGTAGCGTGAGGTTATCGCCGGCGTCAGAGTGGTTTTCGGCGGGGTAGCGCTCTTTCAACCAAGCGCGGATGTCCGCGATCGAGGACGGGCCTCCAAGCGCTGTGACGGCCTCGGCCACGTGCCAGTATTTGACCGGTGCTCGGTCACTTCTTTTTCCGTCGCTATTGGGCGCCACGCCCACCCGGTCGAACGTCAATTCAAATCCGTCGGAGTTTAGTGAGGCCACCTGGCCTACCAAGCTGAAGTCGGGCTCAAAATCGTTGCGCACACGCGCTGCATTGCCCGCGGTGACTTCATCGGGCCTTTCAGACGTGGCCACCACGACGCGGATGGGCAGCCCCTCATCCAGGGCTTGTTGGAGATGGCGTCGGAAGAAATGCTTTCCCTGCCCCTTCCACTGAGATGTATCACCAACGTAGCGCGATCGGTCCGGCTGGAAGTTGTGCGCCCAGAGGCTTACCACCACTTGGCGTGGATCACCCCCAACGGCAGAAGAAGTGAACTGAGGGTTCTTCAGTTCCACGCCATACTGGCGGAAGGCCTCCGTGATTCGCATGCTGAGTTCCTTAGATTCGTTGCCAAGAGGATGTAGGGTCTAGGGCTGCGAGGTAGTGGCCTGCGGACAGCTTTTCGATCGAAGTCAGAAAGTGCCGGCGCAGAACGGGGTCCGTCGCGAGCTGACCATGGATTGCAGAAAGGAATGCTTCGCGGTCCTCCCTCAGCCCGTCAAACAACCGCTGGATCGCGGCTTCAAAGTCTTCTTCTGGATGCTGCTGGCTGCGGGAGAACGTTGGTAGCGGGGTTTCCACCCGCGGCTGCGCGTCCTCGGGCTCGTGGCGGTTTGCTTCCAGTGCTTCGGACAGCGATTCGTAGGCTTCCTTGAAGCGAAGGTCTTTCAGTTTTTCTTCCAACGAGATTTCGGATCTCGCCAGTTCCAATGCACTTTCTATCGTGCTTCTTTCAACGAAGATCCGGTGCTTCAAGTCGGACGTCGCGCTTTGCACAGCGCTGGCGCGGGAAACGTTGCGGTTGATCTCTGCCAGCCCATTGTTGAAGGATTCGAGCACGGAGAAAAGCGTTCGCCTGGGAGATGCAGGCTGGGGAACGGAGGAGGGCCGGACGGGCTGGCTCGGAGGCACCACCGACGCGCGATTGGGGGGCGACGGTGGAGTCGTGGGGAGGGAGCGTGCTGTGCCGCGCCGCCTCGGCTTGTAGCTGCAAACGGGGAAGTTGGAACAGGCGCTAAACTCGCCGTAAGGGCCCGTGCGCACCACCAAAACTCCTTGCTTGCAGGCCGGGCAGGGCGTTTCCTCGACGGCCTCGCCATCGGTGTTGGTGAGCACCACGGCCCCGTCTTCTTCCAGTTCGCGAAGGAACGTCGAGCATTGCCCCTGGGCGGTGAACATGGCCACGGTGCGCCGAGCCCGGGTCAGGGCCACGTAGAACAGGCGGCGCTCTTCGCCCAGCGGGAACGTGTCTCCTTCGGGCATGGCCAAGGCCAACACTGGATCATCGGTGCGGGTGTTGGGGAAACTGCGCCGACGCGGGGCGCTGATCATTTCCGGAAGGATGACGTAGTCTGCCTCGCTGCCTTTGGAGCGGTGGATGGTCAGGAACGACACCTCCACCCAGCGGTTGAACCGGCTCTGCTTCGTGGGCACATACTGCCGATCAGCGTTGTAGCGGCCCAAGACGTAAACCGACACCCTGCCGTTGCGCCCCGGTGGGATCGTGCCATCGCGCACGCCTTCGGCCAGCTTCACCACGAATTGGTCGATTGCATCGGCCAGTTTGTCCTTGCTGTCCACCTGGAACGCTTGGAGCACTGGGCCGTGGGCGGGGGTGGCCGAATGCACGCGCTTGGCGATCTGCCCCGGGTTCTTGGAGACAAACGCACTGGAGACGTCGCACAGCGCCTGGGGGCAGCGGAACGTTTGCTCCAGCTTGAGCACCTGGCCGTGGCCAAACCACTGGCGAAAGCCGGTCATCACCGAGACGTCCGCGCCGGCAAAGCGGTTGATCGACTGCCAATCGTCGCCCACGGCGAAGAAGAAACGGCCCTTTTCTTGGACCAGGGCGCGGCACAACCGGGCCCGGGCGCGCGAGGCGTCCTGGAACTCGTCGGCCATCACTAGGTTGTAAGGCGATTCCACGCGTCCGCTTTCCAGGTGGCCAGCGGCGAGGTTGAGCATGTCCTCAAAGTCGATGCCATCCTCTGCTGCCAAGGCTTCGTCCCACGCCGCCATCACCGGAGCCGCAATGTCCAGGAACATCTGGTAGCGCAGCTTGAAGGTGTCGGCCGGCATCGCGGCCAGCCGCTGCTGCAGATCCGACGTGCTCAAGCCGTTGCTCTTGGCGTGGCTCATGAACGTGCGCAACAGCCCAATGAGCTCGACCGAGGCCATCGGCTGCTGGCCGTCCTTCGGAATCTTCCGGTCAGGGTTGGGATCGAGCACCAACCCACGGGCGGTCAGTTCGCGCTCTAGCCGATCAAAATCGTCGCTGTGGCGCAACCCGTGGCTGGTGGTTTCAAACAGCTCGGTGCCTTTCTCTGCGTGAAGCTGTCGCTTCCAGATCACGCCTTCCAAGTAACCTTCGAAGTGCGCTGGTGGCACGCCGTTGGCGTCGAGTGCGAAGTGCTCGTGGAACAGGTTCAAGTCGGGGTAGTAGAAATCGGGCTTGTATTGCCGGTGCGTTTCGTCGGCGGTTCGGTGGGGGTAGGGGGCCTCGTAGCGGTAGTTGACCCCGTTCAAGAAGAGCAAGTTGGCGATCATCGCCTCTTCCACGCTCTTCACCCGCTCGCCGCGGTTGGTGACCAGCGCGCCCTTGCCCTGGGCGTCCCACACGTCCGACGGCTCCGGTGCACCAAACGCCGGAAGGTCCTTGCCAAAGACGAAGCGGAACAGGTCCCACTGGCGGCGGAACGCGGGCGACCGGTCTTTGAGCTGGTCCACGATGTCGGTGAGCTTTCGCACCCCTCCGGCCGCGTCGGTGGCCCAATCGGGAATGTCTGGCTTTTCCCCGGTGGCCTTGCCGATAAGGCGCAAACCCAGTGCGTGGAAGGTGGACGCCTCCACGGTCACCTCCGGCATACCCAAGCGCTCAAACGCCAAGGCCGCGCGCTCCTTGAGCTCTTCGGCGGCCTGTTTGTTGAACGCCAGCAGGACGATCCGTTTGGGATCCACGAACCCGCGTCGGATGGCGTAGGCCGCCTTGGCCACCATCGTGGAAGTCTTGCCCGAGCCGGCCGAGGCCACCACCTGCACGCGGTTGTCGAAGCACACCACGGCCCTTGCCTGTTCCGGGGTGAGCGGTTTGCTCTCCACCCGGTCCAGCAAGTCTTTGCAGGCCACCAGCTCGCGTTCCACGTGGGCGGCGTTGAGCGCGGCCCAAGCAGGGCGGTGGTCGGCTTCCCAAGCGGCCAGCGAGCGCTCGATCGCATGGGCAGCCGGTCCCAACCGGATCGCCACGCCTGGTTTCTTCAGGCGCGATCGGAGGGCGTCCGGGTCAACCGTGGGGCGGGCCGCCAAGACATCTTCCTGCTGCTCGTGGGTGAACCAGCGGCGCTGCTCGAAGCAGGTCCGCTCTTGTTCTGCCTTGTGGTCCAGCCAGGAGTCGATCGTGCCCTGCTGGTCCTTGAGGAATGCCACCTCCTCGCGCAGGCGCTTTTCCTTCAATGCGACGTTCAACGCTTGAATCAAATCGGCGCCTTGGACGTTGGGCAACCCGTCGGCCGTCACTTCCCGGTGCTGCCCCGGGTGGAACGTAATGTCGGTCCAAAAGGTGCCGGCGTTGACGCGGTAAGCCGCCTCGTCTTCGACGTTGACCCGATGGGTGCGCCCGTCCAGCGTCAAGGCGAGCTCCAGGCCGTCCAAGCGCAAGCGCCAATCCGATGATCCTGTGAGGCGCTGGCCCATCCACGACGGGGTCCATTCCTTCGCCATCCTTTTGCTGTCCATGCCCCGCGATCATCCAACGCTAAAGTGAGAAGCCGATCACGTCATGATAAAGCGTGAATGCCTGTGCGGGCGGCCACCTTGGCTAACCCCGGGTGCCAAGTCCCCTTGGCCATGCGCTGCTGGACGCGGGCGCGATATGCACCGGGTGAGGGAGCTGGGGTGGGGCGCTTGTGGCGCCGCAGGTTGCACAGGTGGCACGCGGCAACGACATTGCCCGCCACGTCCTTCCCGCCGTCCTGACGGGCCAGCAGGTGTTCGGCCGTGCATTGGAAGGGCGCTGCCGAACGGCGGCTCAGGCCCAACTCGTCGGGCGAGCACAGCCACATCGGGCCGCTGCAGTAGTAGCAACGGCCTTGTTGGGCGTGAAAAGAACGGGTGCGCAGGGTTTTGAGGGTCTTCGTGCTCAACGGTGGGCTCCGGAATCGAAAAGGATTCCCGCGCCCCCATTGGGTGGACCTCGGGCACCCGGCCCCTAAGGCGGCCGAGCACAGCACCGACGCTTCAAGCGACCGGCACGGTGGTTATACGACGCGTTGTGGGTCCTTTGCAACGGACCGGGTCACTCCACCCTTGGGATGCGAGCGCTTGGACCGTCTTCCACCAAGCCCACGAGGGGAGGGCGTTCTGAAACCGGGCCACTTCTCCATTGGGCGCGGTTGCCGGGTGCGAA
This sequence comes from Stenotrophomonas sp. PA-6-5C, assembly GCF_021605635.1. Lineage (NCBI taxonomy): Bacteria > Pseudomonadati > Pseudomonadota > Gammaproteobacteria > Lysobacterales > Lysobacteraceae > Stenotrophomonas > Stenotrophomonas sp. PA-6-5C. The sequence continues at coordinate 61,984 of NZ_WKEE01000005.1, read as the reverse complement.
ACCTTGGGCCCACGCGTCCGAGCGCAAGTGCGTTGCACTCCTCCACGGTGTTTCGGCCTCTCTGGCTTCCTGCGCTGCCGCTTCGTCGCTGCCGAGGTGCTGCACGGCCTTTCGTCTCCCCGGATCGGTTCGCGAGCAATCCGCTCGAACCCAACGGAGCAACACCATGGCCAAGAAGAACCCTCAGCCCGCCACCGACCGCCTCGACGCCTTTCTGGTGGAGGAATACGAAGTCCAGGGCGAGAAGCGCAGCAACTGGTCGAAGATCGGCGCTGCCTGGCCGCACCAGGACGGCAAGGGTTACCGCCTCGTCCTCAACGCGGTGCCGGTGAACGGTGTGGTGGTCCTGCGTCTGCCCGAGCCGAAGGAAGATTGAGCCCACGGGGCCCTTCGGGGCCCCTTTCATTTCCTCAGGGAGAACACCCATGACGACCATCAACGCCCAGTGGTGCACCGCCTTCAACGCCGCTCTGCAAGCGCACTTCGCCCTCACCATCCAAGACGCCGGGTTGACCGATACCGAGCTGGCCCGCTACGCCGACTTGGGGCCCAAAGAGGCTGCCCTCACGTTCGGCGAAGACCACGATCTGGACCGCGTCGATCGCGGGTGGTTCACCTGAAGGGGCATTGAGCCCCTTCGTTTCACTCCCTCAAAACCGGGCTTTTCTCCCGGTTCTTCTCTTTAGTCAAAGCGATCCCCTTGCGGGTTTTTCGTGCAGGTGTATCCCAAACGTATGACGTTCGCGATGCGTGCGTCTGACACCGACCAACGAAATACAAAGGGGGAGAGATGTTCATTGGATTCAGACTGACGAAGCGGCTTGTCGTCAACGTCGTGGTTGCCCTGGTGCTGGCGCGATTGCTTTTCATGGGCATGGACGGCTTGGACCGGTTTTCCGATACGTGGAACCGCACCTTTGGGGCGAGCATGCCCAACGCCAGCGGGTTGCGCGGCGCCGTCAACGGCGCACGCCAAGTGTTCCCGTCTGGGCTGGACGAGTATGCGCGCCAAGCCGAACGGGACGCGGCCCAAAGCACCTCGCTCAAGGACGTGTTTGCCAGCGTGTTCGGACGCGTGAAAAACGAGGAGGTCATGTTGCCCTCCGCCATCAATTCCGCTGGAGGGGAGGGCTCGATCTATGATCGCTACGACCATTGACTTTGAGTGGCTGTCCATTCTCTCCGGGTGGTCCTTGCTCAACGACAGTGCGGCGCTGCTGCGCACCCCGGGCCAGCGCTGGGCGGGCTTGGAGGGATTGCTCGTCGGCTACGGCCTCATCGCTGGACAGTGGTTCGTCCTGGCCACCATGGCCGGAGCGCTGGCATGACCACCGTGGGCGCGGTGCTGGCCGCCATGCTGGCTGCAGCGTTCCTGGCCACCGTGTTGGGCCTGGCTGGCATCTTCTGGGTCAATGCACGGCACGCAAGCGGGGCGCTTCGTGTGCGTTACCGTTTGCGTGCCCAAATCCTGGCCGGTTTGGCGTTGGCGTGGGTGCTCACCCTGGCGAGGCTGTCCACGTGAGCCGGCCACCTTACGTGCAGATGGCCGTTCGCGTGCCACAGGAGCTGAAAGACCTGTTGGAGCAGGTGGCTGACCGGGAGGGGGTTCACGTCAGCGAGTTGGTGCGGCTGTTGCTGCGAGAAGGTCTGGACCAGCCACGGGCGACCTCTGCTGGCAGCCGGTAGGGAAAGCGAGCACCATTCTCGGGTGTCTGACAAAGGCGGGGTGGGGCATGGTCCGACGTTATCCCTATGAACGCCTGGGAGATCAGGTCTTTTCCGACGGCATGATCGGTTGCCGGTTTCAGCGTGTGGACCTCAACGCACGTTTTGGGATCAGCGACGAGCTGAGGCAGTTTTTTACCCAGCATGGGCGATGCGCACGCTGCAACGGAACGCTGGAGGATTGGAGCATTCACGAGGCGTGCAAAGCAGGTGCTCGCCGTTTCTTCCAGTCCTCCGATCTGGAGGTGCTCTTGCCCTTGGATACCTTTCATGCACATTGGAAAGTCCGCGTCCGAGAGACACGTCGACGAACATCGTTTCACCGGGCCCTGAAGTCGAAGGCGGCGCCGGGCTCGCGCACCGCTGAGCAGATTAGGACGCTGCTGGCACTCCAGGAGCGTCGCTGCTACTACTGCTACAGATCCCTCGAGGGACCGGGTGGTGCTGTAAACGGCCCAGGCGAGCCCACCAGTTGCCACGAGGATCACTACGTGTCTTTGCATCACGGGGGGAGCCACTTCATCTCCAACATCGTGTTGGCATGTGTGAGTTGCAACTCGCGCAAATCGGATCTGCATGGGGACGATTTCGTTCGGGAGGCGCTCGAGCAAGCAACGCTGGCGAGACGCCGTCAATTGTTGCGTATCCACCGGAACCGAGCAGCGCACGCTTTTCGCTTGGTGGTTGAGGTAGTGGTGGATGCTGGCGACGATTGACCCTTGGTTGCTGTTCCCCTGCCGGCGTTGATGTATTGATGCCAATGCCTTTCGGATCAGCGTCTCATCTGGCGAGACAGGTTCTGACTAAAGTAGTTCCATGGAGAAAACCGTCCTTTACGTGCCAGCTGCGAAGCGATCCCACGATTTGGTCTGGGATCGGGACGGCGGCGAGTGCTTGACGTTGGAGGCCTTCATGGAAGGCCGGGATTACGGAGAGGTCGTCCGGGATGGGCGGCTGGCGGCCGAACTGGAGGTGCTCGACGGCGCACCTCGGTTCAAGTGCCCCTATTGCAAGGACGCCATGGGCGTGAGGTCCAAAGCCATCCGCGCCCGAACCGAGTTCCGCTTCTACTTCGATCACCTCACGGCTCGCCACCGCGAAACCTGCACAGGGCGCAAGGGACATTCGCCCCAAGCCATCCTGGCGCGTCGGTTTGGGCTGTGTAAGGAGGGCGCGCTCCACAAGGCGTTCAAGGGGTGGGTGAGGGACAGCCTGGACGCTGATCCGTCTTTCCAGGAGACCAAGCTGGAAGAACGGTGGTGGGACATCGAGGGCGTGAAGTGGCGCCAGCCCGACGTGCAGACGCAGCGGAACGGCCAGCGGTGGGCCATCGAGATCCAACTCTCCACTACCTTCGTTCACGTCATCGCCGAACGGATGCGGCATTACCGAAAGAACGGGGGGCGCATGCTGTGGCTCTTCAAGGAGCTGGATCTGGATCAGTTCCGACTGTCCGAAGACGACCTGTTTTTCGCCAACAACCGCAACGCGTTTCGCGTCACCCCCGCCACCGTGGCCCGCTCCCAGCGCGAGGGCCGCTTCTGCTTGGAAGGCGTTTGGCTGGAGCCGCGCCGGGAGGGCGGCACGATCCGCGACGTAGAGGTGCGGCGGGAGGTTTGCTTCGACGATCTCACGTTCGACACGTGTAGCCGGGGCATCCCTCGGGCCTACGCCTTCGACTATGAAGGGCACAAAGCCCAAGCAGAAAAGGACCGAATGGCTTGGCAGGAGGAGCAGGTCTGGAGCCATCGGCGAGAGGCTTTCGAAACCTTCTACGTGGCCCTGCTGCGGGGAGAGATCACCGACTACAAGGAGCGCGATCGCCGTTGGGAAGACTTGCGCCGCTTGTTCTCCCCGGTGGGGATCACGCTGCCGGCCTATGCCAAGGAAGCCCCCGATTTGGACCGACTGCTGGTGATTGGCTATTCGATCAAGCACGGCGAAGGGCGCCCGATGGGCATCGGCTTTGAAACGCTGGCCGAGCTGGGCCACCACGCCCACAAAATCTGGCCCAAGAGCTTGTGGTTCTACCGTTGCATGCTCCGTGCACACCACCAATTGAAGACGGTCGTGTCCCAAGATCGCACCGGAAAGCTCCAGGCAAAGATGAAAGGGGTGCTCACCAGTTTGGCCCGGGGGGAGACCACCTTTGCGCCGCACCGGTCCTGGGATCCCCTCATGCTCCGACTGTTCCCCGAGGTGGCGCCTTTGTGGTTGGCGGATCTCAGGCACGTGGCGACAGATGCCTTGAAGCCGCATCAGCAGGCAAAGAAACCCCAAGAGGTGGTGGCATGAAGGAAGACCGGTTGAGCCACGGGATCCAATCGGCGCTGGACGCTCGTGCTGCCAAGCGCCAGCCCACGGCGTTGGACATCGCACAGGAGGCCAGAGAGGCCAAGGCCAGCCTGGAATCGAACATGTCCTGCATGGCCCGCATCACTGTCCCCGCCGGCAGTGAGCGCCACCGGGTGACCTTCCAGCTGTTGAGGGCATCGATGGACTACGGCCGTGCGTTGCTGTTCCTCCTGGAGACCCATCCCATTGATCTTCCAGCGGTGGCCTTGGCGATGCACCGCTCCCAGATTGAGCAATTCCTGCGGGCGGTGTTTGTCCAGTTCCTTGCCGACGACGAACAGCTGGAGGACTTTCTCCAGGAAGATCGCGGCCCCCGAAAGAAGAACGAGAAAGGAAAGTGGGTGGCTATTGCCCTCAAAGACCTGGCCGCGGACGTGGAGCAGGCCATTGCACGCATCGGGCAGGACGATGAGCCTCAGAAGCTGGCTCGGACGGTGACCAATTCGTGGGACCCTCTGTGCGGACTGGTCCATGGCGGGAAGGCCATTCGGGTGATGTATCAAGATCCCAATGGGCAGATCGGGGCGCACGTGCCGGCAGCCATTCTTTTTCAGACCACCGTCAACGCGGTGGCCACCACCAACTTGTGCGTCATTGCAGCACTGACGGCGGTTGGGGTTGGGGCCTTTGAGGAAAGCCCCGTTGTTGAGCAGTGCGCCAGCGGGATGTTGCACTACATGCAACGGAGGAAAGCCCGCATGGAAGAGCTGGCCTGGCCGCCTTAAAGGACAGGACGCGTATTGTCGCGCCGCTCTGTATCCCCACCAACGATCGCTGGCGGGGAGAGTTGCAATCGGAGGTCTGCGAATCCTCGGTTTAGGCGGCGTGCCTTCTGGCCAAGGGATTCCCAGGTTGAGTCTGCGGCATCGGATGGAGGCTTTTCGTTGAGGACAAGCTGGGCCGATGCCTTGAATCTCTCAAGAAGTGCTGCTTCATGCCCCGGTGGGTCCAGTTCAACGCGGTTGCGGGCCTCCGCTGCGTTGAGCTCCAGCATGTTCAGTTCGATCAGCGTCGTCATGGCAACAGGGGACCGGGTGGGCTCCATCCGCTTGCCGCGCCAAAGGTTGGTGATCCATGTCCACATGGGGTCGATTCGTCCTTGTTCGCCGATGTCCTAGTCCTTGGTGGGCGACAACACTTTTTCGATGAGTGCGTTGCGCTTCTTCGCCGACAGCTCACCCAAAGCGCCCAGCAGTTCGGCAAAACGTTCCTGCTGAGCCGCGCTCTGCTCGCCCAAAGCCAAGATCGCATCGGCCATCGCTGGGCTGGTCGCCAAAAGATAGGCTGGGGGCACCTCCAAGGCTTGGGCCAGCTCGAAGAGGGCTTCCAAGCTGATCGACATGCCCTCTGATTCATACCGAGAGATTCGGGCCGACGCCGTGTCCTTGTCCATCCCCATCCGCACTCCGACTTCGCGCTGGCTCAAGCCCCGCAGGACGCGGGCTTGGCGCAGACGCGCGGCCACCACGGCTCGGGGAGCGGGCGGGGCGGCGGTCACGGGCTGAACGGATGCAATGCAGGCATGCGGACAGGATGACCCAGAGGCTACGCCCCGGGTAGACTCTACGTGTCGCGTAAGTTGGCTGCAAGATCCCAAATCCATTGGTGGGAACAGGGGGTTCCATGAAGGGAGTTAGAAGGGCCGTGCTGACCGGGGCGTTTGCCCTGACTGCGGCGGCTGGAGCGCAGGCGCAATCGGGGGCTGGATCGGATCTGCTTCGCCAGATCGGCCGAGCCATCCAAGGCACGCCCAAGGTGGTCAGCGATAGGTCGCGGAGCCCTTACCTTGAGCCGGCAGGGACCTATTGGGACCTGGATCAGGACGTCTTGGAAGGGGCTCAGCACCTGCGGGCCGGGGTGACGGCTGTGGGTGGTGGCGGCGTGGACACTTGCGACATGCAGCTGCTCGCCATGGCCCATTCGACCTATCGCATCGACGCCGACAAACGCCAATGGTGCCTGAGGCAGTGGTGGCTGATGGACACGAAGGCCCAGGGCGCCAACGGCATCTCAGGCGATGATCCGGCTGCCATCGAGCGCCGTTATGGCCCGGCTTTCGACGCGCGCCTGCAGCGCTTCAAGGCCATCCGACGGTTTGCCGTTCGTCCCACGTTCCAAGCCCTGGGCGATGTCGCCTATCGGGCCGACCGTGGCGTGCTGGAAGGATTCATCCCGATGCCTCAGGTGTCCGCGGCGGGACAAAGCGTCACCGGCAAGGGCTTTGTGCCGTGGGTTCACCGCACCTCCACGGGGGTGTCCAGCCCACCCAACGCCGGCCGCTTCCACCTGCTCATCCGAATGGGCGCCCAAGAGGCCGCCAACTTGGCGCGACAAGGTCGCAGCTACCGAGACGATCTGGTGATGTTCTCCGTCAACCGGGTCTGGGTGGAGGGCACGGTGCCGAAGATGGACGTGACGATAGAGAGGGTTCGGCTCGGATACCGCGACGAAACCATCGACGTTGATTTAACCCATACGCAAGGAGCTCCGGCATGAAAGCAACCCTCGTTTCCCTCGCCCTGATCACCGCAGGGTTGGCCGCCTGCAGCAGCAAGGCGGATTTGCCCACCGTTGAACAAGTTGCCCAAGCTTACGAGGCGCATGCCAATGCCAACCTCTCTAGCGAAATGGGCCAACGAATCGAGGTTCGGGGTTGGAAGGACCTCACCGCGGAGTGCACGTCCAGTGGTCCCCAGCGGGCCACGTGCGTGACCGGTGGAACGCTGGACGTGGTCGGGTTCCAGGGAGGGCAGCAGTTGAAGCCCGATCCCGTCCCCGTGCCGTCGGCTTACGACTTCATCTTTGAGAAGCAACCCACAGGCTGGGTGCCGGTCGGAGCCCAGAAGAAAGGCTGACCTTGCCAACGCGCGGAATCGCGCTATGCATTGAGGAACACCAGTTCAAGGAGGCCCCATGTCTTACAACGCTCACCACACCCCGGCCGGTCACATGCAGTGGGGCTTGCTGGCACCGGCCACCGTCATCCTTGGGGGCGCGGGCCTGCTGTTTCTTGCGGGGGCCCAAGAGATCGGCCAGAACGTGGGCTACGGCTGGCAGGCCGGGTTGGCTGCTGCTGGTGGGGCGGCCGTGCTGCTCCTGTTGTCCATGCTTTACGTGTTGAACTGGCGAGCGGCCCGTGTGCGCGCGGCTAGGGCCAGCGGGCTCCCGGTTTCGCCGCGCAAAGGTGGCTTTGGAAAGGGCGCCCTGGTGGGCTTGCTCTTCGTCGTTGCCCTGCAGCTGGTCAGCGTTGCCGTGGGCCTGCTCTACCCGGGCCTGGAAGAGGGCGAGCGAAACTTCTTCACCTCCGTGCCCCCGATGGCTCTGACGGCGCTCATGCCCGTGGCGCTGATCGTGGGTGGCATCGCAGGCAAGCTCTGGCGCTCCACCAGCCTGTAAGATCAGTCCATGTCCTTTGGGGCCCCCGCGAGGGGGCCTTTTTTTGTGCCAGGAAAAGCCCACTGCCACCGCCGTCGCTTCGCGCCGGCTTCTGTAAAAGCGGTGGTGGGAAAAGAGCGGATGACGCCTTCGGCGCGAGAAGTGATGTTAGGAATAACTGCGGCCTTAGTTCCGCAGTTTTTGCTTTTAGTCAAGATTCTGTCCACCGAAACCGTGGACAAATTTTCATGGTGATCTACCTTGGATACATGGGAAGGCAATCGTGCCAACCGACAAACAAGGACCTCGCCATGAACCACACGATGCTTATCACAAACGACACCATCACCGTCAAGGAAGCCCACGAAGCTGCGCATGCCGCTGCCAGCACTTTGTTTGACCAGTTGTCTGGGTATACCTATTCGACCGGCGCGGCGGGCTATCCCGCGTTCCAGTCTTCCGCTGAGGACGCATTGCTGGCTTTCCTGCTGAACCGCAATTCGGCAGAGCTGGGATGCGAAGACGACGAGCTGTTGGCTGACCAAACCGTCTCCGTCAACGTGGAGCGCCAAGAGGACGGGCAGCTCCTTTATGAGGTGGTGTTCGACATGGAAGGGTCGGATTACGGCACCAATTGCAAGGTCAAGGACCTGGCGACGCTGGACGAATGGTTCGATGAAGAATGGATCGGCGTGGAGTGCGCGGAGTAAGGCGTGCTGACAAAAACTGATCGCGTAAGAACAATTCATGTCCTTTGAGGCCCCGCGAGGGGCCTTTTTGTGCAAAAAACCAACCGCCGGTCGCTTCGCGCAGGTTTCTGGAAAGCGGCGATGGAAGAATGGTATGTGACGCCTTCGGCTCGAGAAGTGATGTTAGGAATAACTGCGGCTTTAGTCCCGCAGTTTTTACTTTTAGCCAAGATTTTGTCCGCTACAGCCGTGGACAAATTTACAGGGCGATCTACCTTGAATTTGTGGATAGGCAATCGCGCCTTCCGAAGACCATCAAGGAAATCGACATGAAAATTCATCACCTCGTCAGCGACGGAAACCAAGCGGTCGCCATCACGCAATCGGCATCGAGTGGCGGTGGCTACGCGCACCCGGTGAAGCTCTCCGCCATTCGCTTCAACGTGAAAGACGCCGAAGCGGTGCTCCAAGAACTCAACAAGTCTGGCCATCGCAGCGAGAAGTCGTTTGAAGTGATCGAGCGCTGGGACGCTGACGCTCGCAACCAGGGACCAAAGTCGAAGTTCGGTCGAACCCTTGCCGCCCTTGTGGACGAAGCGAGGGATCACCTGGAGGGGCAGGTGATCTACGAAGCCAAAGGCATGGAAGAGGGCACCGTGCGTGCGATCAACGCCGCGGCGAAGCAAGCCAGGCTTTCGCAGGTCCTTCCTGCCGCAGGCGGTCCGAGCATGGTCATCGGTGGGCAGGTCTGGAACCCACGGCAAGAGGCGCAGAGCCAAGCTCCAGCTCCGGCGGCTGACCTAGAGGCTCCCCGTCAGCGCGTGCGCCTGTAACCGCCGATCACCCACCAGTCAAAACCAGGAGATTCGACATGAACGTTCAAATTGCGGAAGCCATGAACAATGCCAAAGACGACGCGGACCGCTACGGAATCCTTGCAGGGTTCGCCTCCTGCAACCGGGCCCTGCTTGAGAAGGGGGCCGCGCAAGAACTGGTGGACGCCCTGTATTTCGCTGGCGCTGCGATCAACCGTTGGCGTGCCATCGCGGTGGTCCGAGAGGCGGCCGCCAAGCCGTTGGACGCGGCGTCCTAAGCCGGAGCGCGACGTGCTTCAACCTGTCCCTTCCCCAAAACTTGTCACCCTTCCGTCCTCCCGGGGCTACTCCCGTGATTTGGAGCGCTTGCAGGCGGCCGCCGCGCGCGCGCAGGTCACCCGAAACGAAGCCGTGCGCCAAGTGCTCGCCATGTATGCCGCCCACCCTTACGCACTGAGCAAGCGTCGGCTGGGTGGGGAGAGGGACGTGCGCCTGGCCTACCTTCCGCTGCAGCGCAGCGTCTTGGAGGCGGTGGAGCAGGGCGCGGTGAACGCGGGGATTTCCACCGCAGAAGCGGTGCGCCAGATCATCCGGGACTACGTCCAAGGACATCTGCTTCGGAACCAGGTTCGGGGCAGCCGCCATGGGTGACCGCCGCCCACCACCGCCAGGAAGTCCGAGCGCTGAGCTGATTCACGCGTGCGTCGATGGAAGTCTTTTCCGCGCTCTACAGGCCCTGCGGCAGGGCGCCAACCCCAACGCGTGGCGCCTCAACGAAGGTCCTGCGCTCCATTCCGCACTTGCCTGGCCCCGCATCGTCGAAGCCCTCCTGCAAGCTGGTGCGCACCCTCAAGAGAGGAACCACTGGTGCGAGCGCCCGCTGGAAAAGCTGGCGGCGGACTACCAGTTGAGCGACGACGCCGACGAGCGCAGCCGACTTGAGCAGACGGCGTTGCTGCTGTTGCGGCTGGGCGGCAACCCTCACCGGGGCAGTCCGTTCTGGAACACGCCATCGCTGAAGGCGGCGATGCCGCACGTGGTGGCCACGGTGGAAGCCGAACAACGCGCGGTCCACCTGGAGCAGGCATGGGCAGCCCGGGGAAGTGTCAGTGCAAAGCGGGCAAGGCTGTAGAGCCAACCGCTCAACGCCGCCACCGGTCGCTTCGCGCCGGTTTCTGTAGAAGCGGCGGTGGAAAAGAGTAGGTGACGCCTTCGGCGCGATAAGTGATGTTAGGAAAGACTGCGGCCTTGACACCGCAGTTTTTACTTTTAGTCAATATTTTGTCCACTACAACCGTGGACAAATTTCCATGGTGATCTACCTTGGGATCAGGAAGAATGCAACGCTCTTCCCACCGACTGGAACCGCCGACATGACCCTTTCTCTTCTCGCCATCGCTGCCCCCATCGCCCTTCCTTTCAGCCTTTGGTTGGCCCAGCGCCTTGAACGCTGCATCGATCGTGCCCTTTGGGCGCACTGAGGGAAACGCCATGACCACGCGTGCCGCCCGCCACCGCTATTACGCATACGAGCGCCGCGATGGTTCTGTGTGTTACCTGCCAAAACTGTTGCACGAGGGGATTCAGCGCTACCCGCGAACGATCGCGCACTACCACCTGGTGCAGTGGTTGGGGGTGTCCAAGTTGCTCAGCAAAGACGAATACAAGCAAATGGCGTGGCTGGGTTCACAGCGGGGCACGCTCTGGCGTGGCTGGGTTCACAGCGAAGTACGCTCCGAAACACCCATGATTCAACGCGTGCTGGTCTCACCGGCTGACACCCTGGCAGGGCAAAATGGTTTCATGACCCACGCTGCCGCTCCATCCACCCTTCAAGCCCCGGCCTACGGCCTGCTGCTCGCTCAGACCGAGTGCCATTTCTGCCACGCTCCGACCCCCACCGCCGCGGTCTGGGTTCCGACGTTCGAGGAGCACGACGACGAGGGCGTAGTGGACCAGGGGGACGGTGCCTTGTTGCGCTACATCGAGCGTTTGGACGAGAACACTGCCGCTTTCGTGGCGGGCCACGCGCCCTGGCTTCGCTTCGCCACTACTCGAACGTCAGGGCAAACCTACTTGGCCCACCATTGCACCACCTGCGGGGCCCTTCAAGGGGACCACTTCGTGTTTTCGCCGGATGGTCCCTACTGGCCCCAAGACGATGTCCAACTTGCGTCTCTTCGCTTCATCCGAGGTTTGGGCCCGCTCACCGCTCAAGCATCGGCAGGACAGAGCGCGTGGATGGACCGGGTCCCTGTGACCTGCACCCAGGCCTGACGGCATTCCCAAGTTCAACCCTGAATCGGTGTGCCGAACGCGGCACGCTCTCAAAGCTTTGTGCGCTGCGCGCGGCCCCATCGCCCAGCTTCTCCGGTCAAGGGACATTCCAGGGCCCGTGTCCTCGCTGCGCTGCGGGCCGTGCCAGCCCTTCCATTTCCTCCCTTGACCGTGCCTGTCGGTGGGGCAGTGGGTTCCCCATTCCAGGACATCCCGACCGGATGCCCTGGGCGGGCCATCACTGACAAGAGGAACTGCGCATGTTCGAACCTTCTGATCTCATCCATTCCTACACCCGGGCTCAGGCAATCGAGGACGGCGTCCTGGTGGACGTGTCCGACGTGGCCAAAGAAGCCGGTTTCAAGTTGCCCGTGGCCATCATCCGGAAGGGGCTCCAGGAGCAAGGCGTGCTGGACAGAGAGGAATTCACCTTCCGCTCGATCGTGAAAGGGCAGTGGGAGGACCTGACGCTCTCACGCCGCGACCGTGTGATGTTCACGGCGACCAACAACGACTTGGGTGTCATCAACGGCACCGAGGGCACGGTGGAGAGCATTCGGAAGGACAAGTCCGGTGGCTACGACCTGGTGGTGCGCATCGACTCCTCGAACCCGAAAGAGGACGGGCGCATTTTGGAGTTCAACACCAGCGAGCACAACGCCTTGGCCCACCGGTATGCAATGACCGTCCACAAGGCGCAAGGGCAGGGGAAATCCGAGGTTTACCACTTGGCCACGAACATGGGCATGCTCGACCAGCAGTCGGCCTTGGTGGCGTTCACCCGCCTCACCAAGGGCAGCTACCGCATGTATACGACGGACGACGTGATGGAGCGCATGGCCGAACGCTTGGGCACCGAGCGACACAAAGAAATGGCGCTGAGCGTCGGCTTGTCCGAGACCCAGGCTGCTCCGGTGCGCAACCTGGTCCAGGACGTGGAAGAGCTGTTGGCAGGATTGAAACCGCAAACCCAGGTGCCAGTGGAGAAGCAACGAGGCGCGATGCTCACTCGGTGATGCAGCGGACCAGCAGCAACGCGCTGTCAGTTTCCTATGTCATGCAGGTGGTCAATCAGTTCGCCGTTCGATCCTCGAGTGTAGAAAGAGAAATCTCCATCAAAGAGCTTCACGATGGACTTTAGGCAAGACTTCATGTGGGCGTTAGACATGGTGGGCCGCCCGCCATTATCTTCCTTGGCGTCCATCTCCTTGAATGCCAAGTGGTAGAAGGATGCCCATATGGCGGCGGCATCGGTCATGAGTATTTTATTGCGTGGGCCAAGCAGCGATAGCACTCCCTCGTTTCCAACTAACACTTCCGCCGAAAGGTCATGAACAACTTCGCAAGAGGACATAAAGAGTCTGGTGTTAGACGGGACTCCATCCAGAAGTGTCGCTAGTCGCACGTATGAGACACGATCCCTGTTGGTAGTTACGATCCCCTTTTTGCTCCCATGGGCAGAAATGTGTAGGTAGCGGCATTTAGAAGCCCTGAATTGCTTAATCGCGTCTTTGAATCCGGATGCTGTTCGGACGTAACTGTATTCAGGACTCCTTCCATAGAGACGAAGGACATGGGATAGAAATGCCCCCTCCATCCTGCCCATGCCTTCGTCTTCAGGGTGAAGCGTTTCGATGATGTAAACGTTTGGGACCGTGGCCATGTGAAATCATAAGATGGTTTACACCTTTTTCCCTGATCAGTCTCGCGTATGTCAATAGGCGTTTTGATCGCTAGACCATCGCGCATCGAGCCAAGCCCATACCAAGCGCCCCTACCGCGATCCACGGCCACCACCCCATGCGTTCGGAGGGGGCTTTCACCGGTGTTCCCAGCTGCCACCGCCGTTGGTGGGCCAGCCATCGCACGTGCGGCGTTGCCCGCCGGTGCGGGTTGACCACGATCCCCGGTGGCTTGGCGTAGATGCGCCACCCCTCTCGGGAGGCCTTCACCCGCCACGCCTGCTCATACGCTTCGGCTTCCGCCCTGGTGGCGGTCACCACTTCCAGCGCATGGAACCGGAAGGGACGGTGCCAGCCGCCTTTGGGGGAGCGGTGCTGCTTCTCCCGCTGCTGCGGGTTCGAGCTTTGGCCGACGTAGCATCCCCCGTCGTCGAACAACAGGGCGTAAAGGGTGCGGGGCAGGGCGTGATACTTCTCGCTGCGTCCCAGGTTGTGGCGATGGCTCATGGTCTCTCCGTGAGTAAAACGACCCACTCACGAATAGATCAGAATTTGAAGTTGGCAAGCCTGCTGCGAAGGGCGTGAGAGGCCACACGTCGCTTGCGTGTAATCTCTTCGCAGTTCATGGCGAGCATGGGGCGGGCGAGTGACCTTTAAGTTCCCGGTTGGACCTTCCAAGGGGCGTTGCAACATATGCGGGCAGGAAACCGACCTGACCGAAAACCACGTGCCGCCCAAGGCGTGGGCTCAAGGCATCGCTCTGAGGGTGTCTAGCGTCGCCGATGCAATCAGTGGAGAGAAGAAGCCGCGGTCCCACAAGATGCCCAATGGTGTTTGCTTCAGGAGCATCTGCAGGACCTGCAACGGCTCGGTGCTTTCTCGATACGACAAGGCGCTTGTATCGATGAGCCGGCAGGTGACGGAGATCTTGCGTGATCGAAGCAAGGTCACCTACTACCAGAGCATCCGCATCCAGCCGCAGCTTGTGGCAAGGGGAGTTCTGGGCCACATGTCATCGGTGGGCTTGAATCGCTACGACGAACGCCACAGCCAGCACCTGTTCGATGACCGGTCAGATCTTCTACGCCAGGTTCGGCTTCACTACTGGGTGTATCCCTACAGCGGTCGAACGGTTCTTCGCGACTTCGGGCTGGGCATCTTGGGCGGGAAAGGCAGTTCGGCGATCTATGTCCTGAAGGCCTATCCGCTGGCCTTTGCAATGGTCTGGAACAGGGACTTTCAGTTCGAGGACTGGCAGCCGCAGAGCTTTGACCCGTTCGCCGCGTTCGAGCCAGACCAAGAGGCGAACCTCCCGCTGGAGTTCGTGGGCCTGCCAGGACAGGTTTGGCCAGAGCACGTCCAGGGGAACACGTTCGCGCTCCTTCATTCCGATGGTGCGTTCTTGGCAACGGAGAAAGGACGGGGCTAGGTTTGGCCGGTTTCGGCTCTTCCGGAGCGGATGGGCTGGGGATAGCAGCAGCGTTCCAAAGAAAAAGCCCGGGCTGGGCCCGGGCTTTTCATATCGGTCAACGGGGAGCGTGGCTCAACGCGCGTTCACCGGGTGTGCGGTGGGCAGCTGGCTAGCCGCTACCGCAATGGTCGTCTGATACACCACTTCGTGTGCCACGCCGATAGCGACACCAAGCGGATGCTTCTTCAAGCGATAAATCGTGCTCTTAAAGCGTTCAATTGTCTTTCTTACAACATTCTTCTTTTTCATTTTTGGTTCCTTGTAATTGTTTTTATCAACACATTTGACTTCTTCCTTTGCCTTTAGGTTAACCACCCATCGTCTGAGGGCTTTCAGAGCGATGGCAAACGACGTTACGACCATTGCGACAACCCAGGACTCGCACCCGGAACTGTCCACAAATTCGGATGAGGCGATTATACGGCGAAAGAGGAAGCTTTTCAACGAAAACAATTGTATTTGAATTGTTTTTGTGCTTGGAGTTCGCGAACAAGGGCCCCGAAGGGCCCTTGCCGAGATACGATCACCTCCTTTCGCCGCTGACATTCTTTGATTCGTTACCAGCCAATGGCCCAGGCTGCGCCCACGGCCGTGTCCTGCCCGCTGCGGGAAACGCCGATCGAGAAAGCCGATGGGGATCCGCGTGGGGTGGTCACGTCACGGGTGTAGCCGATGGAAATGGCGGCTTGGCCGCTGCAGCCACCGACGCCCACGGCCAGGCGGTTTCGGTTCTCTCCGTGGATAGCTGACGTCGAGGTGGCCATCTGGGCGTTGGCTTGGGCCATGGCGCACACACCGCTCACCCGTTTGTCGAGCTGGCGGAAACGGCGGTCCGTCAGGTTCCAGCGGTCGTCTTGCTCCCGCTGGTAATCCCACAATTGGCCACCGTTGATCGCGTCCGTGGACCCTGGAGCGATCGCCCCTGCAGCCACCCCGGTTACCCGCTGGTTGCCGGCGTTGATCCCAGATCGGGTGACCGATGGGCCGCCTTGGACAGTGAAGCCGTCGCTGTTGTGGATGGCCTTGGCCACTTGGACCGAGCCCTGCTCGGAAAGCTCAATGGTGTCTTTCAAGGCAACGGTTTGGGTGCCGTCCCCGTTGTCCGTGACCTCGATGTTGGCCCCGGCCACCGCAGAGCTGCCACCGCCATCCTTGCCGTCCTCTCCATCTTGTCCAGCCGGACCTTGGGGGCCTGCTGGCCCTGGTGTTCCGCTTTGTCCGTCCGATCCTGCCGGGCCTGGCTCGCCTTTATCTCCCTTCAGCGACGCCAACCATTCGCGCTCATTGCCCTGGTAGCCATTGTTCACGGCCACTTGGTAGGCACTGGCACCATCGGAGCCTGCTGGACCTTGGCCGCCGCCGGGGTTGTTCTCAATGGTGTGAAGTCGTCCGTCGATGTCGTAGAGCGCGTCAGCAACCGTGTGGTAAGTGTTGCCGCTCTGCATAACATACGTCGGAGCGATGAATTGTCCATTGACGTAACGTGCACCGGCCCCCAGTGCACCAGCCATAGGATTTAATTGCCCGACTGTCGCAGCGTCTGTGTCGTAGAGGCCGTCGGCCACGTTGGACACACGGCGCTTAAGCGTAGCGTTACCCACGGAGACGGTGTTGGCTTCGCGGCCGCAGTCGCTGGTAGCGCCGAGGGCTACGCAGCCATCAGCGTCGGCGTTGGTGAAGGCTCCCAGCGCGGTTGTCGCGGTCTTGGCCCCCAAATGATTGGAATTGAGAGCTCGGCCGCCATCGCCCACTACCACAGTGCCTGCGCCAGTAGCTCGAATGTTCTTGCCCACGCCAACCCCTCCTTCATTGCTATTGGAGGGGTTGCCGTTGACTTGGCTGTTGCTGCCAATGATGGTTGCGTTGTCTCCGTTGCTGTTGTGGCCAACGACGACCGTGCCGCTCACCGCGCCAGCAGGCGCGAACGCGTCGTTTCCAATAACAATGACGCCGCCGGCGAGGGCTCGAACCCGAGTTCCGAAGCCAATCGAACCAGTTCCAACGACACTGTCCGCTCCCACTGCGATGCAGTCGCCGAATGCTGCATTGGGACTTCCAGCGAGGGAGCCCTTTCCCACTGCGACGCAATTGTTGTAGGCGGTCGAGTCGTCACCGACGGAGGTGCCTTCAGAGTCTGTGGCAGTGGCGTTGTTGCCAACTTGGGTTTGAGCATTTGCTAAACCCGCTACAAGGACTGCCAACCAAGCGCAGTGGATGAGGGAGCGTTTCATAGGGTGGCCTCCTGGCTCTGAATTGAGTGAGTGTGTGCACTCACGAATAGATCAGATCCTGGAATGCGCAAGCCCCCCCCCAACGAAACTTCCCGGCGCAACGGCAGGAGGACCGTTGAGCCGGGAAGCGGTGGGGCCGACTTTTCCCCACCCCTGTTCTTCTACGTCAGGGAAAAGATTCCGCAAGCCCCCTTGCGCGTTTTCGATTCTCCGCTTGCATGGATGTATCGCTCATGTGAGTAAGGAGGCCTACTCATGTTTCAACGCTTGTTGCTCGCGCTCGCATTGGTCAGCGCCCCCATCTTGGTCCACGCTCACGTGCCAGCCACCGATTCCGTTGAGGTCCACGGGAAGAAGCCAGGGTTTTTCAAACGCCTGTTCCACCGCCACAAGGACGCCCCGCAGTGGGACGGTGTCCAGCCCGAGCTTCGCTCTACACTGGAACGGATCGCTTTGCAAATGAAGGGCGAGGGCTACGACCTGCGCCTGATGGAGGGTTACCGCTCTGAACAGCGCCAGGCTGCGTTGCTCGCCAGCCAGAAGGGCGTGACCCAAGTAGGGCCTGGCAGCAGCTGCCACAACCACGGCTGGGCGGCGGATATGGTCATCTACAAGCGCGGGCGCCCTTCTTGGGACCTGAGGGACGAGCAGGTGCGGCAGGGCTACCAGCGCTTCGGTGAGCTGGCCCAGCAGGCGGGTTTGAGGTGGGGTGGCGCTTGGAAGAGATTCCAGGACATGCCCCACGTCGAGATGCGCAGCGAGTGCCTGGTGGCGATCCGGTCCTACCGCGCCGGCCAGCCCATGTTGGTGGCCGAGGTGGTGCCCGAACCGGTGGTCCCCTTGGCGCCGATGTGGCCCGGGCTGATGCCGCTGGCGATCACGCCGGCCACGCCCTGCGAGGGCTGGATGTGCGCCCGGCGGTGGGACTGGAGCCTGTCCGTGGCGAGCGCCCCGATGGGGGGATTGGTGGGCGTGCAAAGCACGCGGTCGGAAGCGTCGTTTCAGTGCCCGGCAAGCGACGTTTTTTGGCCGTCATAGCGCATGAGTGGCTTCCTCCGCTCATGGCTCCGAGGCTGCCGCAGTCGGCATTAGGGGCTGCGCAAAAAGTCTTTCAATAGGGGGTTGCGTAGGTCGCCAAAGGGTAGCCAAATCCACGAACGATCCGATGAGGCTCTGGCAATCTGTTGTAAATCAATAAATTGATTCTGCCAAAGAGTCGCACGCCGCTACTGCTTCATCAGCGGCGTGTGTTCGGCGGACTTGTCTTTGGACATGGGACTCGTGGATCAGGGGCGTCCGCTCGCGCCGGAGGGCTGCGGGGCGGAGCCGGTACAGGGTCGTCCATGGTAACGGCTAGGGACCCGGGGCGCCTCGATTCTCAGGGGGATTGGGGCGGTCCGTACGAACAAGTGCCGTGGCAGACGCGGCCCGTTGGCACGTCGGCGGCGGCGCGCAGGACCGTTGTGCGCATCGTTGTCGCGGCCGGCCTCAGGCCGGCAGCAGCGCAATGTCCGGGTGGCCGGCGAAGATGTCCATCACGGTCTGGAAGTAGGTCTGCCCATCGCCGCGTTGCAGGGCGTCCAGCTGGCGGCCGATGGCTTCGGCATTGAACGTATCCGGTTGCCGCAGCTTGTCCTGCAGCCACGCACGCGTGGCCTCCACTCCCAGTGCATCGCGGCTGCAGTCGATATCGCGCCAGACCACCGTGGCCGTTCTGTGCCCGGCGAGTGCGCCATAACCGCCGTACAGCAGATCGTCCAATGCATCGAGGCTGGGCCCGAGCTGCCAGTTTTCGCCAGCCATGAATACCCGGTTGATTTCCGCGTAGAAACTGGGGATATCAACGATGGCGGTGCCGTTGATCTGCAGGAATACGGTCATCTGCAGACTAAAGCGTTGCGCTGCCAGAGAACGCGCGGCTTATTCATCTGCGTGATGCATTTCCAGCCTGCCTTCATCGGAAAATGGGAGGAGAATAAGGAAGGGGCTCTGCTTGAACGCATTTATGTTAATGAGGCATTGTTTAAGTAAATGTACTTAAAGTTTCCCCGGGTCGTGCCGCCACCGATATAGGGCCACGATCAAGGGAATTGAGATGCTCGCCTTACGCAACCTCCGTGTGGGATCCCGGCTTTCTGCCGGCTTCGGTCTGCTGTTGCTGTTCATCCTGGCCATCGTCGGCCTGGTGTTGTACGGAAACCATCTGAAGTCCGCCCAGTTCGAGAAAGTGGTGGGCGTGAACATGGTCAAGATGCGGTTGTTGAACGACATGCTCGATACCAACAACGCGGTGCTGATGCATCGTCGCCTGATGGTGATCAAGCGTGGCGAGGAGTTCGACAAGGATTACCAGCGGGCGCAGGAACTGAGCCGCACCTACGACGGCATCTGGGACAAATACATCACGATTCCCCGCGATGCCACCGGCGATACGCTGGTGGCGCAGATCGCGGCGGCACGCAAGGCCACCGACGCCTCCACCCGGCAACTGCACGAGCGGATGAAGGCGGGCGACTATGACGGTGCGGCCACCGAGTTGCTGGCCGAGCACGGTCTGGCCACGGCCTGGAATGGAGCGATTTCCAGCCTGCTGCGGCACCAGGAAGCCCTGACCGAACGCAGCCGTGAGGAGTACCGCGCCACGGAAGCGTGGACGGGAACACTGTGCATTGCGTTCGGTGTGCTCAGCCTGATTCTCGGTGCACTGGCCGCGTGGGCGATCACCCGCAGCCTGACCCGGCCCCTGGCCGGCGCGGTGAAGCTGGCCGATGGCATCGCCAACGGTCGCCTGGACAATGTCATCGATGCCTCGGGCAATGATGAGGTAACCCAGTTGCTGAAATCCATGCAGCGCATGCAGGGGCAGTTGCAGGCGGTGATGGCGGCGCAGGGCGAGATGGCGCGGCAGCATGATGACGGCAGCCTGAGTTACCGCATGGATGAGAGCACCTTCCCCGGCGACTACGGGCGGATGGTGCATGACACCAACGCACTGGTGGGTTCGCACGTGCAGGTGCAGAACCGCCTGATCGAAGTGATGAAGCACTACGCACGCGGCGACCTGTCGGTGGACATGGATCGCCTGCCGGGCGAGAAGGCGGCCATCACCCAGGCCATGGATGAGACCAAGTCCAGCCTGTCGGCCATCAACGGCGAGATCCGCCGGCTGGCGACAGCCGCTGCCGCCGGCGACTTCAGCCTGCGTGGCGACGAAGCCCGCTTCGAGCACGATTTCGGCGAGATGGTGACCGGCTTGAACCGGTTGATGCAGACCACCGATGAGAACCTGGTGCAGGTATCAAGCCTGCTGCAGGCGATCTCGCGCGGCGATCTGACCGTACGCATGCAGGGCGATTTCCACGGTGTGTTCGCCCGCATGCGCGACGACTGCAATGCCACCGTCGAGCAGCTCACCCAGATCGTCGGCCGTATCCAGGCCAGTGCATCCAGCATCAATCTGGCGGCGGGGGAGATTGCTTCCGGCAATACCGATCTGTCGCGGCGTACCGAGCAGCAGGCGGCCAACCTGGAAGAGACCGCAGCGTCGATGGAGGAGCTGACCTCGACGGTGAAGCAGAACGCCGAACATGCGCGCCAAGCCAACCAGTTGGCCATCGGTGCACATGGGGTGGCCTCGCAGGGTGGCGAGGTGGTTGGCCAGGTGGTGACCACCATGAGTGCCATCGAGGCTTCGTCGAAGAAGATCGCCGAGATCATCAGCGTGATTGATGGCATCGCTTTCCAGACCAACATCCTGGCGCTCAACGCCGCCGTGGAAGCGGCGCGTGCGGGCGAGCAGGGCAGGGGCTTCGCCGTGGTGGCCAGCGAGGTACGCACGCTGGCGCAGCGCTCGGCTGGTGCAGCCAAGGAGATCAAGGGCCTGATCGAAGAGTCCGTGGGCAAGGTGTCCGACGGCTCGGCGCTGGTGCGTCAGGCCGGCACCACGATGGGCGAGATCGTCGCCTCGGTGCAGCGGGTGACCGACATCATGGCCGAGATCTCGGCGGCCTCGCAGGAGCAGAGCTCTGGCATCGAGCAGGTCAACCAGACCGTGATGCAGATGGACGAAGCCACCCAGCAGAATGCTGCGCTGGTGGAAGAGGCCAGCGCGGCTGCGCGGTCCATGGAGGAGCAGGCCAACCTGTTGGCCGAGGCGGTGTCGGTGTTCCGCACCGGGGCTTCGGTGGCGGCGGCGGCGGTCCGGCCGATGCTGGCAGCGGTGGCCGCAAGCGTGCCGCCGGTGCGGCGCGTGACCGGCGTGCCGCCGCGGATCGCACCCTCGCTCGCGGCCAACACGGGTGGGTGGGAAGAGTTCTAAGCCGGGTGGGAGACGGCGCCCATCGCGATGCTGGTCGCGATGGGCGCATTTTTGTTTCCTGAACCGATGATGGCCGCTCAGCCCCCGGATACCTGGATTTCACCTGCAGTTGCCACCCGCAGGCAGACACTTGCGCCATACCGGAGCACAGGAGATGGCCATGAAGACCTCGACCCGATTGATGGTGCTGGGCACCCTGCTGGCAGCCTCGTCCGTTGCTGGCGCACAGAATTACGGCCCGCGCGATGAAGGGCGCAAGTTCAACGATGGCAGCCGCGTGGTCTGCAAGAACGTGGAAGTGCAGCGCAATACCCGCGATCCCAACCGCATCACCGGTACCGCCACCGGCGCCGTGGTGGGTGGTCTGCTGGGCAACCAGGTAGGCGGCGGCAACGGCAAGAAGCTGGCAACGGTTGCCGGCGCCGTAGCGGGCGGTGCAGCCGGCCGACAGATCCAGGGCAACCATCAGCAGAAGACTGGTGATCGCGTGGTCGAGCGCCGTTGTGAGCGCGTCTACCGCTGATCCATCCATGACCGCTGATCCATCCATGCGATAGCCCCTTCCACACTGCTGTACCCCGAACGCCGGTCCTGTGCCGGCGTTCTTCGTTTCCGGTCCCGTTCCGCGGAGCAGGGCGCATGCCTATACTGCGCCGACCTCCAGGGATGAATCGCCAGTGAACGAGTCGAGTGCTGTAGACGGTCGGGAGCCGTCCGTTGTTGCCGGTGCAATGCCTCGCACTACAGCCAGCTACTCCCGCGTGCGCGACCGCACCGACGAGCTGGAGCTGTTCATTTCCGGCCTGCTCGCCTTCGCACTGCTGGCCGTGCCGGGCTACCTGTTCGATGCGTGGGCGCGCAGCAGCCTGCATACCGAAGGAGTCTATTTCCAGGCGCTGTGGTTCGCCTTCAGCATCGGCGTCGGCATGTGCTACGTGCTGGCGGTGGCCTTGATCATCCACCTGGCGGTGCGTGGCTACTGGATCGGCCTGATCGGCCTGAAATCGCACTTCCCCAACGGCATCGACTGGGATCGGCTGACGATGCTGGGGCCGTTGTCGCGCGCGTTCCTGCAGCAGCGCGATGGCGGGTTCGACGGCACCATCGAACGTGCAGACCGGCTTGCCACGATGCTGTTCTCGACCACGCTGCTGTGCGTGCAGACCCTGGCCGGCACCCTGGTGGTGGCGATCGTCTCGCTCGGTGTGGCGATGGCCATCGGTGCCGCCTTAGGCGATGTCGATCGCATCACGCTGGGAATCGTCGCGGTGCTGATGGTCTGCCTGCTCGGTCTGGCGATGGTGCCGATGCTGCTGGAGAAGTCGATCGCGCGGCGTCGCACGCGGGGGCTGGATACTGCACGGCAGGAGAAGCGGTTGCAGTCGGTGCTGGCCGGCCTGCAGCGGGTGCCGATGCTGCGCCTGCTGCAGACCATGCAGTGGACGCTGCAGAGCAACCTGCGCGGTCGCTCGTTCACCGTGATCTACCTGTCGGCCGTGATGCTGGCGATGGTGCTCGCCGCCCTGCAGGTCTACGGTTCGATGAAGTTCTCCCTGTTCAACCGCTACAGCGTGCTGACCGACGAAGCGGTGGACCACGGCATGCTGGGCGCGCACTACGAATCGTTGCGCTCGGCGCACGACCAGCTGCTGCCTTATCCGATGATTCCGGCCGATACCATCAGTGCATCGCGGTTGCGGCTGTTCATCCCGCACCGTCCGCAGCGTGACAATCCGGTGGCACGGCAGCGCTGTGCCGGTGGTGCCCGCAACGAAGCGCAGGGTGCACAGGCGGCGACAGCAGCGGTGAACTGCATGGCGCTGCTGTGGACGGTTCAGCTCGATGGCGGCAAGGTCGACCTGCACGATTTCGTGCCGATGGAGCGTCGCGACCTGGACATGCGCGGGCTGGTGGGCTACTTGCCGGTGGCGGACCTGACACCGGGCCGGCATGACCTGCGACTGGTCTGGAACCCCGAGGGCGGCGAACGTGGGCCCAGCCGCCGCCGCGAATACAGCATCCCGTTCTGGTACGCACCAGAGCCGAAATAAGGGACGGAGGGGATCAAGTCGCTCTCTTCCCCTCCGTCCCTTTTTTGCTGTGCAGGCGCCAGAGGGCGAGGGCGCTGTACAGCACCAGCAGGGCGGTCAGGGTGATCAGCTCGCGGCTGACCTCGGCCAGGCTGGCGTCCATCTGGTTCAGGCGCACCATCAGGTTGATGCCGGAGGTGGTTGGCAGCAGCTGCGCCAGCCACACCAGTGGGCGCGGGGTCATCACCGCTGGCCAGGACAGGCTGGCCAGGAAGAACAGCGGGATGGAGGTGGCGATGATGTACTGGAAGGCGCGTTCGCGGGTGCGGAAGAAGCTGCCGACGAACAGGCCGAACGCTACCGTGGCAGCGATGAACAGCGTACCGCCCAGCAGTTGCCCGAGCGGGTTGCCACCACGCGGATAGTCCTGCACCCAAGCGGTGAAGCCGGCATACCAGAACAGCCCGAACAGCCCGATCAGGCCGAAGCCGAGCGCCATGCCGGTCAGGGTGGGCAGGTCGAACTGCAGGCGCCGGCCCAGCACCAGGCGGCGACCGCCTAGCAGCACGCCGATGCCCATCAGCAGCGTCTGGTGCACGATCAGTTCGGCCACGCCGGGCACGATCGCGCTGCCGTAGCCTTCCTGCGTGTTGAACAGCGGCCGCTGCACGAGGGTGACCGGTGGTGCCTGAGGCGCGCCCATGAACGCGGCCTGGGTGATCGCTGCTTCGCGGCCGAACGCACCCAGTGCATCTGCCACGCTGCCCAGCACCCAGCTTGCGCGGCCGAGATAGGCGCCGTTGCCGAGCAGTACCAGCTTGGCCGGATGGCCACGCAGGATGTCGCGTTCCAGGTTGGCCGGGATCAGCACGATGCCTTCGGCATGGCCGGCTTCCAGCTGTGCACGCGCTTGCTGCAGGTCGGCCGGTTGCCCGACCACATGGGCCACGCGCAGCGAATCGAGCTTGCGCAGCAGTTCGCGGCTGGTCGCGCTGTGGTCTTCATCGACCACCAGCACGGGCAGGTTGCCGGCCACCTGGTGGCGATAGGCGGCCGGGTAGAAGAACGAGTACAGAATCACCGCGCCGACCATCACCACGATCGCATAGCGGTCACAGAGCACGGCCAGCAGGGTCTGCCGCAGGCTGTGCCAGATCCTGCTCATGCGCCGGCCCCGGCGGGTTGCGCTGCCTGCGGCGTGCGTGCGAACGCCAGCAGGCGCCAGCCGCCGATGCCGCCGGCGACCAGGATCATCAGCAGCAGCGTGGCCAGCGGCCACAGCGACACCGCCAGTGGCGAGCCGATGAACTGCTGCTGGGTCTGCAGCTTGATGTAGGCGCTGAGTGGCAGCAGCAGATGCCAGACGCGGGTGAACAACGGCGCGTCGATCACCGGGAATGTAGCGCTGGAAAAGGCCAGCGCGGTGCCGATGCTCAGGCCCACTGCGGACAGGGCCGTGCCCATGTCGCGGGTGACGCCGACGAAGAACAGTGCATAGGCCGCGGTGGCCAGGTAGAACAGCGGCTGTGCGAGCAGCAGCAGAACCACACTGCCGGCGATGCCGTCGCCGCGCAGCCAGGCCAGGTAGGCCGCGCCCAGCGCGCCGTACAACGAGAACAGCAGGACGTAGGGCAGCACCTTGCCGGCAATGGCCGACCACGGCGCGTGGCCCAGCCAGGCGGGCAGGGTGCCGTCGCGGATCTCACGGCCGAGGCTGCCGGCCACCGCCAGCGCCAGTACCAGCGACAGTACCGCCGGGAAGATCAGCGGCAGCAGGAACAGCTCGTAGCTGCGCGCCGGATTGAACAGGATGTCCGACTGCACCGCGATGGGCGCGGCACGCAGCTTGCCGGGCCCGACCTGCAGGCCGATGCGTTCGCGCAGCAGGCGCGCGTTCCATGCCGACACCGCATCGCCGATATCACGCGCGGCGGACTGGCCGGTGGTCATGTAGGTGGCGTTGTAATAGGAAAACACCGTGCCTTGCTGGCCCCGCAACGCCTGGCGGGTCACATCGCGCGGCACCAGCACCACCGCGAATACTTCCAGCCGGCGCAGCTGCCCACGTGCCTCCTCCATGCCTGCCGGTTGGCTGGCGACGCGCACACCGGGGCTGGCATCCAGCATGCGCAGCAGCAGGCGGCTGTCGCTGCTGTGGTCCAGGTCGACCACGGCAATCGGCACATCGCGCATCACCGATGCGGAGAACATCCAGGCCATCACCACCAGCATCAACAGTGGCAGCACGGTCACCAGTGCGAGGTCTGCGCGGTTGCTGCGCAACCGGCGCAGTTCGCGCTGCCATGAGCCGCCGAAGCTGCTGCGGCTGGTGTTCAGTGCTGCGGCCATGCGAACAGCACGCTCATGCCGGGGCGGAAGCCCTCGATGCGCCGTACCGGGCGCACCCGCACTTCAAAGCTGCGCACGTCATAGCCCGATGACTGACGGGTGGTGCGCCAGGTAGCGTAGTCGCCCGCGGGATTGATGAAATAGACCTCGAACTCGTCGTCCTTGCCGAGCGCCGGCACGCTGCCACGCACCTTGCTGCCGACCTTCAGGCCCTGCATCTGCGATTCGCGCAGGTTCATCGACACCCACATGCGGTCGATGTCCACCAGGGTGAACACCGGGAAGCCGGCCGGGACCAGTTCGCCCGGGTCGGCCATGCGCTTGTTGATCTCACCGGCCACCGGCGCGCGACCTTCCACTTCAACACGCGCGGCGTTGACTTCCGCCACCGCGCCCTGCGCCTGCTGCACCTGGCCCTGTGCGGCACGCTTGTCCTGCTCGCGCGCACCGGCCAACGCCATGTCGTACTGGGCGCGGGCGGCGCGGGCCAGTTCGCGTGAGCTGGTGGCCTGGGCAGCGGCTTCGTCGCGCTTCTGCCGGGTCATCACTCCTTCGTTGAACAGGTTCTGCACGCGCCGGTAGGTGGCTTCGGCGAGGGTGGCGCCGGCTTCGGCGCGCTTCCAGTTGGCTTCGGCCGCGCGGATGTCTTCGCTGCGTGCGCCGTCGTTGGCCTTGTCGGCCACCGCCTGCGCCGCGGCCAGCGCGCCGTGCGCCTGCTGTTCCTTGGCTGCGACTTCGGGGCTGTCGAGCAGGAACAGCACCTGCCCAGCCTGTACGCGATCGCCCTCGCGCACCTTCAGTTCGGCCACGCGCGCAGTGATCTTGGCCGACACGTTGAGGGTGTCGGCGTCGGCCATGCCCTGGATCTGGTCGGCGGGGCTGCGCCAGGCCAGCCACAGGCCCAGCACCACCGCCACCAGCAGCACCACCAGCAGAATCGGCCCCAGCCGGCGCTTGCCCGGGGGCGTCGTTGCTTCGTCGTGCAACACATCACTCATGATCGATCACCTCGTCTGCACGCCGCCGATGGTCTTCGAAGCGGTCCATCTGTCCACTCACCTCAAGCAACTGGGCCAAGGCGATATCGTATTGGTAGGCCGCCTGCGCACGTTCGACGCGGGCGCCGCCGAGGCCGAGCCGCGCATCGATCACGTCCAGTGAGGTGGCCTGGCCCTCGCGGAAGGCCAGCTCCTGCAGGCGCAGGTTCTCATCGGCCTGGGCGATGCTGCTGTCCAGCAGCACGAACTGCTGGCGCGCGGTTTCCAGCTCGTTCCAGGCCTTGCGCACACCCAGTGCCACCTGGTTCTCGGCCTCGCGCAGGCCGGCCTCGGCCTGCTCCTGCTGCGCGCGTGCGGCGCTGATCTGTGCCGGCCGCGAGTTCGGCGACAGGAAGGTGTACTTCAGGCCGATGCCGAACGCCCAGTCCGGATCGGTCAGCATTTCGTCGCGGCGCCGGAAGTCGTACTGGCCGAACAGGAATATCGTCGGCTTGAGCTTGGCCTGCTGCACGCGCACGCCCTGTTCTGCCTGCGCGACGATCGCCCGCAGGCGCGCGATCTGCGGTTGCCGCGCCTGTGCAGTGCGCTCGAAGTTGGCGACCGGTTCCAGCGGGGTGCGCTGCACGAACAGCGGTGACAACGGCTGCACGTCACCGCCACTGCGCAGCAGGGTGGCCAGCGCAGCCTTCAGCGTGGCCAGATCATTGAGGGTCTTCTGGTATTCGCGCTCGGCCTTGTCGCGGGCGACGGTGGCCTGCAGACGCTGCGCGCGGGTGGCGAAGCCTTCGCGTTCCAGTTTCTCCGCATCGGACAGGTGCCGGTTCAAACCATCGCGCACATCGCGGCGCACGACTACGGCCTGTTCGGCCAGGCGCTGGCCGAAATATGCCTGGGCCAGCTGCACGGTCAGTGACTGTCGCTGCGCTTCGCGCTCGGCGCTGGCCTGTTCGCTGGCCGCGCCGGCAGCACGCTGCGCGGCGGGAATCAGGCCGCCGGTGTACAGCGGCAGCACGGCGGTGACCACCGGCCGCGTGCGCCAATCACGTTCGGTGAACGACAGCGGCGAGTCGATGCCATAGGCCTCGGCCACCGGTGCCAGTGAGCCCAGCGGCAGGGTCAGGGTCTTCTGGAACTGCAGCCGGCGCACCTCGCCGGTGATCTCCGGCAGGCGCAGCAGGCGGGTGGCTTCCTGCAGTTCTTCCTTGTTGCGCACGCCGGCATCAGCAGCGGCCAGTGCGTCGGAGACCTGTTCCAGCCGCTGCCGCGCCTGTTCCCATTCCAGTGCGGGAGGCGCGCTGGTCTGTGCCGCTGCGGCCAGCGGCAGGCTTGCCAGCAAGGCCAGGCCGGCAGCGCCGAGCGCGCGGTGCATCCTTGTCCGTGGGCAGCTCAGGTGCATGCCGTTCCTGTAGTGAAGAAGTGGGCAAACGGTAGTGGTCCGCGCGTGAAGCCGGGGTCTGCGGTGGTCGGGATCATGTTCTTTTCAACGTAGGGTATTGCCAGCGACGGTGCGCAGCGCCTGGGTGATGTGCTGCAGCGTGCTCGAGCGCACGGCGGCATGCTGCCAGAACAAGGGTACGTCGAGCCAGCGACGAGGTTCCAGCACCACCACCTGCCCGGCCTGTACCGCTGGCGTGACCAGCACCTCCGGCGCCAGGCACCAGCCGAGTCCACGCGCGGCAGCATCGACGAAGCCGGTGGAGGAGGGCAGGTAGTGGACGGGCGGTTGCAGGCGTGCGCGGGTCAGCCTGCGCAGGAAGCGCCATTGCAGTTCATCCTTGCGGTTGAACACGATCATCGGCGCCGACGCCAATGCGTCGGCCTGCAAGCCCTTGCTGAAGTGGCGCCGCGCAAAGGCCGGTGAGGCGATGGCGTGGTAGCGCATCGCCCCCAGCGGATGCACGTTGCAGCCCTTCAGGGGTTTGCGTTCGGCGGTGACCGCGCCCAGCACGCTGCCGTTGCGCAGCAGTTCCAGGGTGTGGTCCTGGTCGTCCATGCGCAGGTCGAACAGGTAGCCGTGGCGCTGGTGCAGCTCTGCGATGGCGGCGACGAACCAGGTATCCAGCGAATCGTCGTTGACCGCCAGCGGAATCGGCGTACGAGTGGCATCGCTGCCGCGCTCCGGCAGCAGTTCGGCCAGCGCTTCGGCCTGCAGCGCCTGCATCGGCCGTACCCGCCGCAGCAACGCTTCGCCGGCAGCGGTAGGCCGGCATGGTGCCTGCCGTACCACCAGCACCTGGCCCAGCCGGTCCTCAAGCGCCTTGATCCGTTGCGACAACGCCGACGGACTGATCGACAGGCGGCGTGCGGCGGCCTCGAAGCTGCCTTCTTCGAGCACCGCGGTGAAGGCGCTCAACTGCGGATGTACCAGGTCCACGAGAAGCCTCTTCAGTTTTTCTGCACAGGATAAAGAAAAACCAGCTGGCCTTAACAGGTCACTTGGTCGCACCCTGCGCCTCCTTTCAGGGTGGAGAGCGTCGGATGTGGATTGCTGCGACCTTGGCCGGCCTGTTTGCGGGTGCTGGCCTGATCATCGCCATCGGCGCGCAGAACGCCTTCGTGCTGCGGCAGGGGCTGCAGCGTCGCTACGTGGGCATGGTGGTGCTGGCCTGCATGGGCGCGGACATCGCGCTGATCCTGGCTGGCGTGGGCGGCATGGGAGCGCTGGTGCTGCAATGGCCGCTGCTGTTGCAGGTGCTGCGCTTCGGCGGGGCCGCCTTCCTGCTGTGCTATGGCCTGCAGGCCGGGCTGCGCGCATGGCGCGGTGGCAGCGCGCTGGCCGCGGCCGATGCCAGTGGTGGCAGCCGGCGGCAGGTTCTGCTGGCCTGCCTGGCCTTCACCCTGCTCAACCCGCACGTCTACCTGGATACGATGGTGCTGCTGGGCAGCCTGTCCACGCGCTATCCGGGTGAGCTGCGCTGGGCGTTCGCGGGGGGCGCCTGCGTGGCCAGCGTGGCCTGGTTCTGCACGCTGGGCTATGGCGCGCGTCTGTTGCAGCCTGTATTCCGCAGGCCAGACGCCTGGCGGGTGCTGGATGCTGGCGTGGCGGTCTTCATGTTCTGCCTCGCCACGCTGCTGCTGTTGCGTCCGTTATCGCCATGAGTGCGTGACGCATGCCGCTGTTGCGTGTGCGATCCACCGATGCGTCTCACGCGGCCGGGTACAGCACGCATATGCCAATCACAGCGAGAGTTCCCATTGCAGGCGAAGACTGGGGACAGAACGTCGGGTGTTACGAAGCACCTGCGATCCGCCTTCGTCGAAACGCCACTGGCCGGTCTCGATGTCCTGTGCCAACAGATTCGAGGCGGTCAAGCGCAGCTTGCCGCGCCTTTCGGTTGCGTACTGTGCCCAGGCCTCAAGTTCGCGTCGGTAGGACGTGATGTCCAGCTCGCTGAGGCTGTAGCGTATTCTGCCTCCGCTGCGATGAGTGTATGCCAAGCCACTGCTCCACCGCGATGAAATGCGGTAATCGAGCGATGCACTGGCGGTGAATGGCACTTGGTCTTCTATCCGATTGTCAGCCCCGGGAAGACCCCTGACCCGGGAGTGGTTCCAGGTGGCGTTGCCGCGCAGCTCGATATCCGGCCCTCTGCGGAACAGACGTGCCAGCGGCATCCTGCCATCCATTTCGATGCCCCAGGCAACGGCGCGGGTACCATTGACCGGCGTCGATACCCAGCGCCCGTCACGTAGTACCGTTTCATTGCGGATCGGTGCGTCGATGCGGCGCAAGTAGCCGCCGACGCTCCCTTGTGTACCTTCACGGCCGTGGATTTCCCAGGCCGCATCCAGACCCCACGCCAGTTCCGGACGCAGTGCTGGATTGCCGATCTCGTCGGGGTTCAGTGGGCGGTTGTTGGTGGATGTGTACGGGCGCGGGACCAGTGAGCGCAGCGCCGGCGCGCGGAAGCTGCGGCTCAATGAGACCCGCAGCTGGTCCTTGCCCTTCGCACGCTTCCACAGGCCCTGCAGGACGGGCGTGAACACGCTGGTGCTGTGGCGCATCGTGGCGAAGTTGCGACCTTCGCTGCGGGTCTGCAGTTGTTCCCAGCGGCCGCCGATGTAGAGGGCACTGTGCGCTCCCAACGGAAACTCATCCTGCGCGTACAGCGCCAGGCGCTGCAGGCGCGCATCGAACGAAAGGTCGCTGACCGTTGATGGTTCGCTGGGGGAAGAGTGCAGCTGCTGTACTCGGGATTCGCGGCGTGAGTCCATGCTGCTTTCGGCACCGACCTGCAGCGTATGGCGGCCGCGCGCCGGGAGGGTCCACTGCACGCGGGTGGTGCCGCCCAGCACGTGCAGCTGCGCATCGGTGCGATCGAAAAGATTGTCCTGCTGTGCCTTGTCCTGCCCTTGTTCGCGAAAGCGGTAGTCTTCCCGGTTTCCGTCCACGGCCAGACGCAGGTTCAGGCTGCCTCCATCCTGCAGTTTCTTCTCCCACTCTGCGCTGACCTGACCCTGGTCAAGGCGCAGGCGCGTGCGCTGCCGATAATGCGGAGTGCGTAGCGCCGGGCCCAGCAGCGTGTCCCAATCGATGTACATGTCACGACGAAAGTCGGAAGCATCCACCAAGGCCTGCAGCGAAAGGGTCGTGTCATCGCTGGCTCTGAACGTCAGTGAAGGCGAGAGCGAGACGCTGTCGCGTCGGCCGGTGGCACGCAGGCGCGATTGTCGATGCAGCAACGGCGCATCAACGCCATCCCAAGCGTCTTCGCTGCCGTGTTCCTCGACCAGGAATGCGCGGGCGGTCGCCGTAGCGGTCAGCGAAAAATCGCGATCGAGGTTGGCACGGCTCTGCCGCCAGCTTGCTGACGGGGTCATGCGCCCTTGGGTATCGGCCCATGAAACCGTCAGCCGTTGAGTGTCCTTTGCAACCGGTGCGCGGGTGACGATGTTGAGTGTGCCGGCGATGGCACCCATGCCCTGATCAACGGAGGGCGCGCGCAGGATTTCGACGCGCTCGATCAGATCGGTGGCCAGTGAGTCCAGGCTGAAACCGGCGGGTGCGCGTTGGCCGTTCAACAGGATCTGCGTGTAGCCCGGGCCCAGGCCGCGCAGTGACACGGTGCCTGGGCGGCCCGGCGCGCCGCCTGAAACGCTGACACCGGGCAATCGCTTGAGTGCCTCCAGCAGGTCGGTGTCGCCGTGTCGCTGCAACGTATCGCGGTCCACCACAATGCGGCTGGCGGTGTCGTCACGGCGAGCGTCGTAGCGCTCGGCCTGGACCTGCACTGCATCCAGATCGGCCGTGATCGGAGGTGCGGGTGTCAGAGGCGGAGCGGCTGCAGCGGTCGTTGATCCTGTCAGGCAGCCGATGGTGAACCATACGCTGGCGCGGGCGCGTACCGTTGTCGGGGAGGACGAAGATCGTTGCATTGTCGTGCAGTTCCTTTGTCGTGGTGCGAAAGCCGGTCGCAGCAGGCCCTCCCGCGGCCAGGTATCGAAACGATGCGTAGAGGGGGCGGCCGGGAGAGCCGCCGGTCATTGCCTTACTGCAGCCAGTCCTGTGGGTCCACGCGTGTTCCGTTGCGCAGCAGCTCCATGTGCAGGTGTGGACCGGTGGTACGCCCGGTGTTGCCGCTGCGGGCGATGGGATCGCCCCTGCGCACGCGCTGGCCTGGCTGCACCGCGAAGTCCTGCAGGTGTGCAAACAGCGATTGCCAGCCAGCGCCATGATCAATCACGACAACCGTGCCGTAGTTGGCGCCATCGGGATAGGCGTGCGTGGCGGCGATCACGGTGCCGTCGGCGGGGGCGAGCACGGCGGTGCCACGGCGCGCGGCGAAGTCGGTGCCGTGATGGGCGTTCTGGCGGAAGTCGGAGACGTGACCGAACACGCTGGTTACCCGCGCATTGGACAGTGGCATGAAGAATGACGGGGGTAGCGGCGTGGCTTCCACCAGGGTTACCGACGCGATGGGGAGTGGCAGCGTCAGTGACGTCGGTCCTGCCACCGCGGCGGCCTGTACGGTGGCCAGGCCGACTGTGCAGGCAGAGCCCAGTGCGAACATCAACAGGATGCTGATGATGCCTGGGCGGCGACCGCCATCACCCTGCAGCATGTGCTGCAAGCGCACCTGATGGCCGCCGAAATCGCGATGGGTGAGGGCGCTGGCCGGCTGCACTGCCGTCGCGCAGCGAAGTGTCTGGACATAAGCGTGGGCCAACAGGCGGCCGTCGTTGGCAGCACCACCTTCGGCCAGTGCACGTGCATCGCATTGCAGCTCGGCGGCCAGCTGCATGCGCGCGGCAATGCGTCGAACGAAGGGATTGAACCAGTACAGCGCACCAACAAGCCGCATCAGCGCTGCGCGCTGGGGATCACGGCGCTGCAGGTGGGCCGCCTCATGGCCGATGACCAGGCGAAGCGTACGATCCGGCAGGGTCAGGCTGGCCGTGGGCAGGATGATCTGCGGCCGCGGCATGCACAGGGCGAACGGCGTACCGCTACCTTTTACAGTACGCACCGCGATGCCTTCCTGCCGCAGCCCCTCCACGGCGTAGCGCGATTGCGGGCCAGGCAACTGCACTGTCTGCAGCGCGTGGCTGCCGCGCAGCAGGACCCACAACCGGCGGCTGGCCAACGCCCAGCGAACGAGGGCCAGCATGGCCCCTGCGATATAGACGGTCAGCAGCAGTGGCGTCAGCCAGGCCATCAAGGATTCGGTCGCCGCGAGTGCAGGCAGTTGCACGGGGAGCAGTACGCCGGTGCCGCTGTCCAGCGCAACAGGCAATGCGCTGGCCAGCTCCTGCAACGGTGTCGCCTTCACCGGCAGCAACAGTGCAAGCAAGGGGGGCAGCACAGCACACAACCATGCCCCCAGCCAAAAGCGCGCCGACGCGTGTGAAAGCCTGAGCAGTCGCTGCAAAAACTGCGCGCCGTACCAGACCAGGCCAGCCCCCAGCAGGCTCGCAGCGAGGCTGATCATCCACGGGGCGGTTGATGACAGGCTCATGGCTGGTCCTCGTCATCCTCGAGCAGCAGCGCCTCCAGTTGCTCGATTTCCTTGTCGCTCAGCAGGCGGCTTTCGGCGAACGCCTGGGTCGGCAGCGGCCCGTCGATCTCCAGCACGCGGCGGGCGAAGTCGGCACTGAGTGCGGCCAGCGTGGCTACCTTGCCGGCGCTTGCGGTGTATACATTCAGACCGTGCTGGCTGCCTTCTTTCACCAGGCCCTTGTCGACCATCCGTTCCAGCGTCTTGCGCGTGGACGAATACGACCAATCCAGCGTGGCCGCCGCCGCGTTGTGCAGTTCGCGTGCGCTGCAGGGGCCGTCGCGCCACAGGCACTTCAACAACTCCAGTTCGGCGTTGGAAGGTGTCGGAATGCGGGGCATGGCCAGACCTGTGCATTTGAACGATGTCGCAAGTGTGCGACATGTGTCGCATGTCGTGCAAGAGGGGGGTATCGAGGCAGCGCGCAAGCGCTGAAGTCAGTCGGTCACCATCCGGTCGATGGCGCACAACGGTGTTTCATCGGGGCGCAGGGTCAGTACACGCACACCGCTGCGGGTCACGGCCACGGTGTGCTCGAACTGCGCCGACAGCTTGCCGTCGCGCGTGTACACCGGCCATTCGTCGGGCTGTTGGCGGATCGCCGGCTTGCCCTGGTTGAGCATCGGCTCGATGGTGAACACCATGCCTTCCTGCAGTTCCATGCCGGTGCCGGCATGGCCGTAATGCAGGATCTGCGGTTCCTCGTGCATCTCCTGGCCGATACCGTGGCCGCAGTATTCCTTGACCACGCTGTAGCCGTGACTGCGGGCATGGCGGGCGATGGCGTGGCCGATATCGCCCAGGCGCGCGCCAGGCCGCACAGCGGCGATGCCCTTCCACATGGCCTGGTAGGTCACCTGCACCAGCTTGCGTGCGGCGTAGTCGACTTCACCCACCAGATACGTGGTGCTGGAATCGGCGATGTAGCCGTTCTTCTCCAGCGTGATGTCGAGGTTGACGATCTGGCCGTTGCGCAGCACGTCATCGGCCGACGGCATGCCGTGGCAGATGACGTTGTCGATCGAGGCATTGAGCACGTACGGGAACCCGTACTGCCCTTTGCTGGCGGGCCGTGCCTGCAGGTCGTCGACGATCATGCGTTCGACGATGTCGTTGATCTCCAGCGTGCTGCGGCCCTGCAGAGGTAGTGCGTCGAGCATCGCGAAGACCTGCGCCAGCAGTTGCCCGGACTCGGCCAGGCGATCGATCTCATCGGGGCGCTTGATCATGGCCATCGGCTCAGGCCCGCCCGGGCGCAAGCAGCTGCGGCTGCACGCCGGCGGCGCGCAGTTCGCTGGCGACAACGTCCTGGAAGCTCAGGGTCGGGTTCATCTCGCACAGCATGCCGACCCGGATCCAGAACGTGGCCTGGGCGTTGATCGAGCGGTTGGAGACGGTGCAGGCACGGCGCAGCTGGTCGTGCAGGGTGTCATCGATGTTGACGATGCCCATGGGAGTTCTCGGCAGGGTATATATGGATCGTATACGAAACGTATATTCCCGCTCAAGCGCGTGGCATTCAGCCTGCGTGCGTGGCGAAGCGCAGGCGGTTGCCGTCCGGATCGACGATCAGCATTTCGCGGCTTCCCCAATCGGTATCGTGTGGCGGCTGCTCGATGGGCACCCCCGCAGCGCTGAACGCGCGGTGCAGGGCATCGACGTCGGCGACGATGAAATACACCGCACCGCCTACTTCGCAGTCACCGGTGTGTTCGGTCAGAAAGATCGTCTGGCCCTCGCGGGTGAGCTGGGCGAACAGCGGAAAGCCGGGTTCGAAGCGGTGCTCCCAGTCGACGAGGAAGCCCAGGCCCTGCACATAGAACGGCAGGCTGGTATCGGCATGGCGCATGCGCAGCTGCGGGATGACGGTCTGGGGCATGACGGTGGCTCCGGTAGCGGGAACCCAGTGTAGTGCCGAGCCATGCTCGGCTATCGCCTTTTGTAGAGTCGAGCCATGCTCGACTCAGGGGACCGCGAACAGCAGCCGAGCATGGCTCGGCTCTACCCGGCTCTGGTAGTTGCCAACCTTGGTTGGCATTGCCGGCCAGCGGCCGGCGCCAGCGCTCAGCAGGCAGTCGGCACTGCGGCCATCGCCGCCAGCAGTTCGCGGTTCACCTGCTGGTGCTGCTGCTGCCAGGCCGGCAGATCGCTTGCAGTGATGTCCGGTTGCCCATCCAGCGACGACAGCCAGCGCTTGAAACGGCTCTGGTAGCTGGGCAGTGACACTTCGCCGGTGATATCGCTGCCCACCAGTCCACCGGTGCGCAGGGCCTCGATCACCATCAGTGCGTGTTCAAGCTGGAAGCGGCCTTGGTCCCAGTTGCTGCGCGCTACCTCCTCGGCGAACACGTCCTTGTCGATCGACAGATAGGTGGGCTGCGGCGCCTGCGCCTGTTCGGCGGCGAAC
Source organism: Stenotrophomonas sp. PA-6-5C (assembly GCF_021605635.1). NCBI lineage: Bacteria > Pseudomonadati > Pseudomonadota > Gammaproteobacteria > Lysobacterales > Lysobacteraceae > Stenotrophomonas > Stenotrophomonas sp. PA-6-5C. The sequence continues at coordinate 26,267 of NZ_WKEE01000005.1, read as the reverse complement.
GCGGCAACCAGTGCTTCGGGATGTTCGAAGCGGCGGAAGGCGCCCGCCATGCCCATGCGGCTGGCCCAGCCTACATCCACGTCCATGCACCAGTAGGTCAGCCGTCGCCCCAGCAAGGGCCGCCAGTGGTTCTCCCACGCGTGGCCCAGGCCGATATCGGTGGAGGTGATGCCCAGCACGTGCACATGCGATACCTGCGGCAACGCAGCGGCGGCATTCACCCAGGAACCGCAGTGCATGCCGAAGGGAAAACGCATGTTGTCCGGGTGGTTGTCCAGCACCACCAGCTGGAACGGGGCGCGCGCGTGCAGGCGCTGCAGCAGTGGCAGGCTGAGATGGTGGAAGTCGCCGCTGCCGAGCATCACCGTGCCGAGTTGTGCCGGCAGCGGCAACAGAACGTCATTGGCGAAGCGTGACAGCGTGGCGTTGCGGCAGGCAAAACGCAGCGGGTCATGCCAGTGCTGCAGTGCGAGCGTGCGCGCCTGCGGCAAGGGCAGTACGCCACCATCGAGGTCGAGGATCAGCGGGGGACGCAGTTGCATCGGTCAGCCCCCTCCATCCGGCTCACCCTGCAGATGCGGGGCCAGTCTGCGCAGGGCGGCGCGCAGCAAGGGCGAACGCGTATGCACCGCATGCACGGTGGAAGTGAAGCGGGCACCCAGTTCGGCCTTGATGCGTGAATCGGTCCAGCCGGCGACGTAGTGGCTGAGGCCGTGCTGCAAGGCGTACTCCAGGTTGCGCATCCAGCTGACCGAGTACAGGTTGTGGTCGCGCGACTGCGGATAGGACAGGCCGATGTACTTGTCCACCAGCTTGCCGGCGTGCACGTAACACAGGTTCCAGCCGATCAGCTCGCCGTTGTGGCGGTAGAGGAACAAGCGCCCCTGGCCCTGCGTGTCTGCCAGCAGGTGTTGGAAGAAGGCCAGGTCGAGCTGGTCGAAATGCACGGCGCTTTGTGCATACACCTGCAGGTACAGCGCGTGCAGTTCGGCCTGCAGCCGTGGCTCGGCAAGGGTGGGGTCGCCGGTAGCGATGCAGTCGATCTGCAGGTGGGCACGCGAGCGCAGTTTGCGCCGGATGTTCTTGCGCCGCGCCGTGGACAGGCGTGCCAGGTAGGTATCGATGCAGTCGAAATCGATCGCCACCCATGCCAGTGGCATGCCTTCCAGCTGGATGAAGCCGCGTTCCAGCAGCGCCTGCAGGAACGCTTGGCTGTGCGCGTTGGCGGCATCGTCCAGCAAGGGGGAATCGATCGCCAGATCCTTGACCACCAGCAGCCGGCTGTCACCGACGCCGTGACGCAGCACGTCGTCGGCCAGTGCTGCCGCCGACACATGTGCCGGCAGCGGTGTGTACTCGGTGCTGGTGGCGCCGATGAACCGCGTCTGCCAGGTCAGCCACGGCTGCCACAAGCGCGACAGCGGCAACCCCAGCAGGCGCGAGCGCAGTGCATCGTCCAGGGTCGTGGTCAGATCCAGCGGCGCACGGAAGCTGGGCAGGCCACTGGGCAGGCGGCTGGCATCGAAGCCCAGGGGTGGGTGGGCCAGGAAGCCCTCCAGTAGCGCGGCCGGTTCCAGCGCGGTGCTGGATACACGCGGAATCATGTCCATGCGGGGCACGGGAACCGGCAGCGCATTGCCCTCAGCCCTTGGCCTTGGTCAGCAGCTGGTCCAACAGGGTGATCGCCAGATCGATCTCTTCGTAGGTGATGTTCAACGAAGGCGCGAAGGTGATCACGTTCTTGTACCAGCCACCGACATCGAGCACGAGGCCCATGCGCTTGCCGTCGTGCAGCAGGTCGCCGGCCAGGCCGATGTCGACCATGCGGTCCAGCAGCTCACGGTTCGGGGTGAAGCCATCGGCGGCGCAGATTTCCGCACGCAGGGCCAGGCCGAGGCCATCGACATCGCCGATTTCCGGATGGCGCTTCTGCAGGCCGCGCAGGCCGTCGAGGAAGTAGGCGCCCTTTTCCGGCACGGTGCGCTCGTAGTCCATCTCCTTGCCCAGCTTCAGCACTTCAAGGCCCAGGCGCGTACCCAGCGGATTGGAGTTGAAGGTGGAGTGGGTGGAGCCCGGCGGGAACACGGTCGGGTTGATCAGCTCTTCGCGTGCCCACAGGCCCGACAACGGGTTGAGGCCGTTGGTCAGCGCCTTGCCGAACACCAGCACGTCCGGGGTGACATCGAAGTGTTCGATGGCCCACAGCTTGCCGGTGCGCCAGAAGCCCATCTGGATCTCATCGACGACCATCAGGATGCCGTACTTGTCCAGCACGCGCTTGAGGCCCTTGAAGAAGTTGCGCGGCGGAATGACATAGCCGCCGGTGCCCTGGATCGGCTCGACGTAGAACGCGGCGTACTCGGCCTGGCCGACCTTGGGATCCCACACGCCGTTGTACTCGCTTTCGAACAGACGCTCGAACTGGTGCACGCAGTGGTCGGAGTATTCGTCCGGGGTCATGCCCTTCGGGCGACGGAACGGATACGGGAACGGGATGAACATCGCGCGTTCGCCGAAGTGGCCGTAACGACGGCGGTAGCGGTAGCTGGAGGTGATCGACGAGGCGCCGAGGGTGCGGCCGTGGTAGCCGCCTTCAAACGCGAACATCAGGCTCTTGCCGTTGCGCGCGTTGCGGACGATCTTCAGCGAATCCTCGACCGCCTGCGCACCACCGACGTTGAAGTGCACGCGGCCATCGAGGCCGAACTTCTCGTGCATGTCCACCGCGATGGTCTTGGCCAGCTGCACGCGCGTGGGGTGCAGATACTGGCTGGCGACCTGCGGCAGGGTGTCGATCTGGTCCTTCAGCGCATTGTTCAGGCGCTGGTTGGCGTAACCGAAGTTGCAGGCCGAGTACCACATCTGCAGATCGAGGTACGGGGTGCCGGCGGCGTCGAACATGTAGCTGCCTTCGCAGCGCTGGAAGATCTTCGGCGGATCGACGTAGTGCACGGTGTCGCCGAAGGAGCTGTAGCGGGCTTCGTCTGCCAGCAGCTGCGCATCGGTGATGGCGGCATCGGCGTTCTTGTCAAAAATATTCATCGGTTCGGTTCCGGAGAGGGCATTCAAAGGAAGCAACGGGCGGAGCGATCAGGCGGTGGCGAGCAGCCGCGGAAGCGAGGGCTGAAGCAGGCTGCCGTCGAGCAGGCGCGGCAGCAGCGCAGTAGCGTCGTGGAAGGTGTCGATGGCGGCGTGGGGAATGCCGGCGTTGGTGCAATGGGAGATCAGGCGACGCTTGGCGAATACGAAATCGGCGTGTTCGGACACGCAGAAATCCGAGGCGCCATCACCGATCATCAGCACGCGGGGCGCTTCGTCAGCACGCGCCTGCGCCGCGCAGGTGCACTTGCAGGTACCGCTGCGGCAGCCTTCGGCCTGGTAGGGAGATTCCAGCCGCCAATGGCCGTCACACCAGCGCAGGTGGTTGGCCACTACAGGTAGCGGCGGCAAGCCGTGGTTGGCGAGGATGCGATGGATCGCGTAGTCCAGGCCGTCGCTGACGATGCGCAGCGGCAGGCCCAACGCGTGTGCGCGATTGACGAAGGCAGCGAAGCCCGGATCGATCCGTACCTGGTCCAGGTGAGCATCGAGGGTGGCCGGATCCAGCTTCAGCAGGCGGACCTGGCCCTGCATGCATTCACGCGAGCCGATCTCACCCGACCGCCACTGATCTTCCAGCTGCTGCCAACCGGGCTGGCCGAACTTTTCCAACAGTGAATCGATGACGTCCTCGAGGCTGATGGTGCCGTCGAAGTCACACAGGATGCTCCATTGCATGGGCAGCTCCGTCGATGAAGAGAGGCCTTGGCACGATGCCGGCGACGGGGCCAATGTAGGCAGGCCGTCTTTCTCGTTCCTTTCCGGCTGAAAGCTTGAACGGAGGCACTCGGGAAGCGTTCAGCCATTGACGTGAGCAGGCCTCGCCGGGCTTCAGCGACTACTGGCGCGCCAGTACCTTCACGATCTCGCGGGCGTCTTCATGGGTCAGCCAAGGGCTGTTGCCTACGGTCAGGCAGCGGGCGGCGAAGTCGCGGGCATTGGGTACATCCGCGTCTGCGACGATGCCGCGCAGATAGGCGTAGTCCGGCAGGGCATGGATGAACATGCGGCTGACACCCAGGCCGCGCTGCCACAGCGCGGACAGCGCTTTGTCACGCGCACGTTCGCTCGGCAGCAGCAGCATCAGCATCGGCCAGGTACCAAGGGTGCCAGGCATTCCGTCCACCACTTCAACGGCAGGCAGCGACTCCAGCTGCACGCGCAGCTGCAGCGCACGCAGGCGGGCCGCCTGCAGGAAGGCGGGCAGGCGCTGTGCTGCGCGTGCACCGACGTTCTGCCGCCAACGGCTGACGCGATGCTGCGGAATGTCCAACGGAAACACATCACCCACCGCAGCTTCCAGGTCGCCGCTGCGCAGGGCACGCCGCAGCGGGTTTCCATACACCAACGACAGCAGGGAAGGGCGGTAGCATGCCGCCAGGCCCAGCAGCTGCAGGCTGCGGGTCAGCTCCCAGCGCAGGCTGAAGGGCGTGCTTCCTGCGGCCTGCTCGATCAATGCCGCACGCAGTGCTTCGTCATGCGTCAGCAGCAGGCCGCCCTCAAGCAGGCTCAGGCCCTTGCCAGCGGCCAGGCTGAAGAAACCGATATCGCCGCGCAGGCCCACGCTGTTGCCGGCCACGCGTGCACCCAATGCCTGCGCAGCGTCCTCGATCACCCACGCGCCGACGCGGTGCGCGATCGCACATGCGCGATCGACATCGGCGATGCGCCCGCCCAGATGCGTGGGAATGATCGCCAGGGTGCGAGCATCGGCTGCGGCGTGCAGTGCTATCGGGTCGAAATCGAAATGGTCGCGGCGGGTATCGCACAACTGTATGCGCAGGCCGAGGCTGTGCACGGCAATCGGCACCAGTGGACAGGTGTAGGCCGGCAGGATCACCGTATCGCGTTGCGGCGCGCGCCTGCGCAGGCTGCGCAGGGCGATCAGCAGGGCGTGGGTGCCCGAGCAGGTCAGCTGCAGCGGCGGCGTGCCCAGCTGCTCGGCGAGAATCGCGCACAGGTCACCGCCACCGGGAAGGAAATCGCCGGCCTGCAGCGGCAGGCCGGCGGTGGGCGGCAACTCGCGCGACAGCAGGCTCACGGGGCTGCTTCGGCAGCGTGCGGATCATCCGCCTCGGCGCGGCCGAGGCAGATGATGCCGGCCACGATCAGCACCGCACCGATCAGGTGATGCAGCGTCAACGGTTCGTGCAGCAGCCACGCCGACAGCAGCAGCACGCTGATCACTTCCAGATGAGAAGCGGCGAATGCAGGGCCGATCGGCGCATGCCGCAGCAGACTCATCCAGGTGAAGAACGCGCCGACGTAACCGAGCATCGCGCCGTACACCCAGGGCTGTGACAGCACGCGCAACAGCCACGCGGTGTTGGCCTCGACCGGCAGCGCGGCGTCGCCTGCATACTTGAAGCACAGCTGGGCCAGGGTGTCGAAGGCCATCAGCAGCGGGAAACCGACCAGGTACAGCCGCCTCATGTTCCGGCTCCAACCACGGCAACGCCGGCGCTGACCAGCAGCATGCCGGTCACCCGCAACGGCGTCAGCCGCTCGCGGAACAGGAGGCGGCCGGCAACCATCAACGCGACGATGTTGATCGAGCCGAGCAGTACGCCCTGCGACAACGGGACCAGCGACAGGAACGCGATCCAGGCGACGAATTCAAGCACGTAGCAGGCGATGCCCAGCCACAGCCAGGGACGGCCGAACATGTGTTTCCAGCGCCGCAGGCCTTCGCCGTCCTGCGGGTCGCTGGCGGCGGCCTTGAAGGCCAACTGGCCGCCGGTGTCGAGCACCACGTTGACCAGCCACAGCAGGGTGGCAAGCGATCCCATCTCAGGCGACCGCCTGCAGCACGCCCGCACGTTCGCCGATGTCGCTGAAGAAGCGCGCGCTGCGGCGGATCACCTCGCGCCGTTCGCGATCGATGGTGATCATGTGGTAGCTGTCTTCCAGCACCACCAGCTCGGTCGGGCCGCTGACGCGCGAGATCACCAGCTCGGCATTGCCGATGCTGGCCACGTCGTCCTCGCGGGCGTGCATCACCAGACACGGTGCCGTGACCTGGTGCAGGTGACGGCGTGTCCAGGTGCTCAGTGCACGCATCTCGGCCAACGCATGCCACGGATTGCCCGGCAGGCCGGCGGCGGCACTGTCACCGGACAGCATGGCGGCGCTTACCTGCGTGCGCAGGCGCTCGTCGCGCAGGCCATACGGCGGCTCTTCCATGAACATGCGGTCGCGGCCAATGCCCAGGCGTTTGAACCACGGCAGCAGGAACGAGAAGCGCGCAACCGCCGGAATGTTCCAGCCGTCGTAGCGGAAGGTGGCGCCGTACACGCCCACGCCGGAGACCCAGTCCGGCCGGCGCGCGGCCAGTGCCAGCGCCAGCACCGCACCCATCGACAGCCCGCCGACGAACAACTGGTCGACTTTGCCGCGCAGGTTCGCCGCCGCATCTTCCACGCCCTGGTACCACTGCTCCCAGCGGGTCTGCAGCAGGTCCTCGACGCTGCCGCAGTGGCCCGGCAACTGCACGCCGTGCACGCTGAAGCCGGCGTTGTTCAGGCCTTTGCCCAGCATGCGCATCTCGGCCGGCGTGCCGGTCAGGCCATGGATCAGCAGGACGCCCTGCGGGCCACCGGGAAGAAAGAACTCATGGGATGCAGGCACCAGTCGGCTCCAGCGCGGCAGTCGGGAAGGTCAGCATCGCAAGCGCGATTTTCGGCAACCTTTCAACGGCCCGGCTGGATCAAGGGCCCTTCAGCAACGGTATGGTGATGGAGACCTTCAGGCCGCCACCGGGACGGTTGAGGTAACCCAGGCGCCCGCCCAGATGCTCAACGGCCTCATGAGCGATGGCCAGGCCCAGGCCGGTGCCGCTGGCGGCAGTGCCGGGTGCGCGGAAGAAGCGTTCCCCCAGCCGCGACATCACGTCCTCGGGTACGCCCGGGCCGTTGTCTTCGACGTACAGCTCGACATCGTTGTCGTCCAGCGCCTGCACGCCCACCGTGACGGTCGCATCCACGCCGGCGTAGCGCAGGGCGTTGTCGATCAGATTGTCCAGCGCCTCGTGCAGCAGGGCGCCGTTGCCCAGTATCCGCACCGGCTGCTGCGGACCCAGGTAGCCCAGGTCGATGCCATCGCGGATCGCTTCGGGCACGCGCATGCCCACCCATTGCGGCACCAGTTCGGACAGGTCCAGCGCCTCCACCGTCTCCGGCACGGTCTGGGCACGGCTCAACGCCAGCAGCTGGGTGCTGACGCGGGCAGTTCGCTGGTTGAGCCGGCGGATGTTCTGCAGCGCTTCGCGCACGGTCTCCGGATCGCCGTGGGCCAGTGCCTGGTCCACGTGCAGTGCCATCCCCGCCAGCGGCGAGCGCAACTGGTGCGCGGCATCGGCAATGAAGCGGTTCTGCAGCGTGATCATTTCCGCCTGCCGCGCGAACAGGCCGTCGATGGTGCTGATCAGGGGTTGGATCTCCTCGGGCACGTCGGCATCGGAAATCGGTGCCAGCTCGCCGCGGCGCTGGGCCAATCGCGAGGTCAGCGGAGTCAGGATACGCAGGCCGTGGGTCACGCCGAACCAGACCAGCGCCGCCATTCCCAGGGCCAGCATGGCCATCAGGGGAATGACGATCATCAGGATCTCGCGTGCGCGCTGGCGGCGGTCGGCCATGCTTTCGGCCACGGTCACCGCCAGCTGGTCCTGCGGATCGTTCATCGCCTGGGTGCAGACCGTCGACATGCGCACCTGCTGGCCGTTCAATTCACCTTCGTACAGCGCCGGGTGCGTGCCGCTGCAGTCCTGCGACGGTGCGTATGCACTGAAATCGGCGTTGCCGGCGATGGTGCCCAGGCGGCTGCTGTCGACGTTGAAGTAGCGATGACCGTCGGGGTCGTACTCGATGAGGAAACGTGCCTGCGGGGACAGGTCGCTGCTGACCGGCATGGTGCTGAGCATCTGTGCGAACGATACGGTGTCGTCGGTCAGGTTGCGGTCGTGAATGCGGTTGGAGTAGTCCAGCGCTACGTAGTACGCCAGCAGCGTGTTGAAGGTCAGCAGGCCCAGCATCGGCAGCGCCAGGAAGGCGAGCAGACGCCGTCGCAGGCTGGGCGGTCCGCTGATCACGCGCCGGCATCTTCCAGCATGTAGCCCAGCCCGCGCACCGTGCGGATGCCCATGCCGCCCGGCTGCAGCTTGCGGCGCAGGCGATGCAGGGCGATGTCCAGGCCATTGTCGGTCAGGTCCTGGCCCCAGTCGCACAGGGCCTCCACCAGCTGCGCACGGGAGACGATGCGCTCGGCACGCACCGCCAGGGCGGACAGCAGGCCGAATTCGCGCGCGGTCAGCTCCAGCGTCTGCTCGTCGATCCACACCCGGTGCCCGGTCAGGTCCAGGCGCAGCCGGCCGATGCGCAGGTCGGGGTTGCCGTTGCTGGTGACCCGGCGCAGCTGCGCGCGCACGCGTGCTTCGAATTCGTCCAGCGCAAAGGGTTTGACCAGGTAGTCGTCGGCCCCCAGGTCGAGCACGCGCACGCGCTCGGCCAGGCCATCGCGTGCGGTGACCACCAGCACGGCCAGGCCATCGCCACGCTGGCGCAGCCGCTGCAGCACATCGCGGCCATCCAGCTGGGGCAGGCCAAGATCCAGCACCAGCAGGGCGTACTGGGTGGAATTCAGAGCGGCATCGGCGTGCGCGCCGTTGTCCACGTGGTCGACCACGTGGCCCTGCCGGCGCATCGAGGCGCACAGGCCGGAGGCGATGTCGGGGTCGTCTTCTGCGATGAGAACGCGCATGCGCGGGGCTCCTGGGGGCGGATGGGCCGCCCGCTGGACAGGGCGGGCCTCTCGGCTGCCGAGGGTAGCGGCAAACCGGGTGCAGGTGGCGGACGTGGAGTGCCTGGGCCGGCCCGGCGCTGGCCCTTTGTTCAGTCCTGCAGGCCGGGCTCGCCCTTGGCCAGTGGCACCCGCGAACCGTCCAGCAGGCCGCGACTGAGCTTGCCGTCCTCGATGAACAGCAGTTCGCCGTTCTCGCCGTTCTTGATGCTGCTGTCGATGGCGATCACGCGGTCGTCGTGGACGCTGCTGACGTGTGGCATGGACGTGTGGCCGACCACGATGCGCTTGAGCTGGAGGCGGTCGAGCACCGCCTGCACACCCGGGGTGTCCAGGCGTCCGTCGAAGTAGCCGCGGTACCAGATCGGGCTGGTCTTGCCGTCGTACAGCGGTGCAGTGGCGGGGTCTGCCTTCACCTCGGCCCTGGGAATGCCCAGCGAGGCCTGGTAGGCAGCGTTGGTGTGGGCCGGGTCCAATGCCATCTGCACGGCATCGGGCGAGATGCCGCCGTGCAGGAACAGGGTATCGCCGATCTGCAGCAGCACCGGGCGCGTGCGCAGCCACTGGCCGATCACCGAGTCGGCACCATACAGCTGTGGATAGCTGCGGCCGAGCAGCTGCGCGCTGCGCAGGTACTTCGGGTTGACGTAGCGCAGGTCGTCGTAGAGCACCATGGTCTCGTGGTTGCCGAGCACGAAATGCACCGCGCCACCGGCCGCCGCCGCCTGCTGCTGCAGGCCGTACAGCATCCAGAACGCTTCGGTCACCTGTGGGCCGCGATCGAACACGTCGCCCGCGATCACCAGCGTGTCCGTACCCAGTGCCCAGCGGTCCTGCGCGTCGATCACCCGGTTGGCGCGCAGCAGACGGACCAGCAGGTCGTACTGGCCGTGAATGTCGGACACCGCGACGATGCGCGGCACCGCCGGCAGCACGGATACCGACGGCGCATTCGGCGGCAGCACATGTACCGCGTGCGGGTAGCCGCAGTGCGCGGCAACGTCCGCGCCCTCGCTGCCGGCGTGCACGGTATGGGTTTCCACCTGGTCCTGGCAGATCCACTGCGCTTTCAGCTGTGCGCCTTCACGGAACACGTAAGGACCATCGCTGTCGACGTGTTCTGCGGGTGCTGCGACGTCGCGGGCCGAGGCCAGTGGTGCGGCCAGCAGCAAGGCCAGCGGCAGCAGGATCGAAACGGTTCGGGCGTAGTTCGGCATCGGCGGCATTCAGCGGCAGGAGACCCGCGATGCTAACTGCCCGGGGACGTCGACGGTGTGCGTGAACGGGCGGATCAGGCCCGGCCGCCTTCTTCCTTGAGCTTGCGTACGTGGGTATCGGCGGCATGCAGCGGCTGGCCATCGCGTCCGTGGGGTTGCATGTAGGGCAGCGGCCGGCGGCTGCTGCATTCGATCAGCTGCGAGTGTGCCTCGCCTGCAGCGAAGCGATGCCGTTCTCCCCATTGGCGCAGGGCGACCAGCAGCGGGAACAGGTCCTGGCCGGCCGCGGTCAGCACATAGTCCTGGTACGCGCTGCCATCGGCGGCAGGCTGCTGCACCAGCAGCCCCGCCTCGACCAGTCGCCGCAGGCGGTCGCTGAGGATGTTGCGCGCCGCGCCCAGGCTGCGCTGGAAATCGCCGAAGCGGCTGATGCCGTCGAAGGCATCGCGGATGATCAGCAACGCCCAGCGGTCGCCAAGCAGATCGGCGCTGCGGGCCACGGGGCAGGGGCTGTTGGCGTGCATGGGGAATGTCCTCGATTGTGGTTGCAGTTTAAAACCAGTGGCGCTACCGTGCACGCAGTTTCAAATTGCAACCACACTGATGATGCCTTCGCTGTCACGCCCGTTGTTGGGCCTTCTCGCCATTGCTGCCGGTGCCAGCGTGGCCAACGTCTATTTCGCGCAGCCGCTGCTGGAGCGCCTGGCCCACGATTTCGCCCTGGACGCTGCGGTGGCTGGCGCGCTGCTGGCTGCCACCCAGGCCGGCAGCGTGCTGGCCCTGCTCGGGTTGCTGCCGCTGGCCGACCGTGGCGACCGTCGCCGACTGCTGCGGGGGCAATTGCTGGCGCTGGTGGTGGCGCTGCTATGGCTGGCCGCCGCCCGCAGCGCCGCATGGTTGCTGTCGGGCATGCTGCTGGCGGGGCTGCTCGGAACCGCGCTCACCCAAGGATTGATCGCCTACGCCGCCAACCTCGCTGCACCGGAGCAACGCGGGCGGGTGGTTGGCATGGTCCAGGGCGGTGTGTTCATCGGCCTGCTGTCGGCACGCGTGGTGTCCGGGGCGGTCGCCGCCGTGGCGGGATGGCGTGCGGTGTACCTGCTGTCGGCACTGTTGATGGCAGCGCTGGCGTTGCTGCTGTGGCGGCGGCTGCCGCACGTGCCGGTGCCTGCAATGGCGCCGGCGTGGCGCGAGCTGCTGCGCTCCATGGTCCAGATGCTGATGCAGGATCGGGCACTGCGAGAGCGCGGGCCATTGGCACTGCTGTTGTTTGCCGGTCTCAATGTGTTCTGGGCCGCGGTGCCACTGCCGTTGTCGGCGCCGCCCCTGAGCTGGTCGACCGCTGGCATCGGCGCGCTGGGCCTGGCTGGCATCATCGGCGCGCTGCTGGCGGCGCGGGTCGGGCACTGGATGGATCGTGGTTTTGCCCACCGGGTGAGCCTGGGCGCGCTGCTGTTGATGCTGGTCGCCTGGGCGCCGCTGCTCGGCCTGCCGCACTCGCTGGCGCTGTTGCTGCTGGGCGTAGTGGTGCTGGACCTGGGCGGGCAGGCGTTGCATGTGTCCAACCAGGCGCTGCTGCTGCGCGCACCGGCCGAACAGCATGGGCGCCTGGTGGCGCTGTACATGCTGTTCTATGCGGTGGGCAGCGGTGTGGGCGCTGCCGCAGGCACCTGGATGCAGGCGCGCTACGGGTGGCCGGCGGTGTGCGCGCTGGGAGCGGGAATCGCCCTGCTGGGCTTGGCGTGGTGGGCGACGTGGCGTATTTCGCGTAAGGCCGCCCGGTAGCGCCGACGCTGTTCGATGCCCTACCGCGCGCGCTGCAGGCTCAACGTTGCAGCGCGCGTCGCCCGGGTGCCTCGGGCAGTGCTTCGTCGGCCACCACCACACGGTTGCGGCCTTGTCGCTTGGCGGCATACATCGCCGCGTCGGCGCGCGCCATCAGCCGCTCGTAATCGGGATGCCCATCGTGTCCGGCCACGCCGATGCTGGCGGTCAGCCCCAACGTCTGTCCATTCGGGAGGGAGATCGGCGATTGTGCGATCTGCCGACGCAGGCTTTCGGCGATCACCTCCGCCTGCGACTCGCTCGCCGCCACCAGCACCACCACGAACTCCTCGCCGCCGTAGCGGAACAGGTAGTCGCTGCCACGGGTCTGCTGGCCGAGCAGGGCGGCAACGTGCTGCAGCGCGCGGTCGCCAGCGTCGTGGCCGTGGCCATCGTTGATCGCCTTGAAGTGATCGAGGTCCAGCAACAGCAGCGAGAACGGCGTGTGGTTGCGCGTGGACAATTCGATCTCACGGCGCAGCACGGTCGGCAGGAAGCGCCGGTTGAGCAGGTTGGTCAGCGCATCGCTGCCCGCATCCAGTTCGCCGATGCGTTCGAACAGCAGGGTCATCAGGTTGCGGATGGTGGCCAGGTCTTCACGGATTGCCGGCAGGGCGGCCAGACGCCGTGCCGGATCTTCATCGGTGGCGCGCTGCAGGCTGCTGTCGATGCGTGCCATCAGCTGGCCGACCTGCTGTGTCTCGCTGCTTTCGCCGAAGCTGGGAATGCCCTTGTGGGTGAACCACAGGCCGAACTCAGAGGTCGCCAGACTGGCGTTGTCGGCGCCTGTCGCATGGCCGGCGAGGGTGTACAGCAGGCTGTTTTCCCAATCCAGCAGCAGGGCGCGCTGCCGCTCGCGCTCGGTGCTGACGTTCTGCACCAGCGAGAACAGCCGGTACGCTGCGTCGGTGCGCGACGAGCGCTCGCGGGCAAGCGTATAGGCCAGGGTCATGCCCTCCATGGCGATGTCCATGATCGCGCTGAGACAATCGATGGCGGCGAAGGCGGTGTCGCTGTCATCGGCGTCGGCGCGCAGGCGCACGAACAGTTCGTGCTTGAGCACGCGTGCACCACGTGTCACCAGGTCAACCGGAATGCCGACCCGTGCATGCACATCGCCGATCACCCGCTGTGCGGCGACCGTAGCGGCAATTCCATCCGCATCGGTGGTCAGCAGCTGCGCCAGCCAACGCTGCATCGCCGGTTGCAGGCGTTGCTTGACCTGTTCATGGGACAGGAAGCGGCGTGCGCGCGTGTCCTGCAGCAGCACCTCGTAGAAGCGCTGCGCCAGCATTGGCGGTGCGTCGGCGGCCACGGCATGCAGCAGTGCGGCGGCGGCGGGGCCAGCCTGCAGCAGGCAGTGCTGCCAGGCCTGAGCCAGAGGTTGGCTGGCTTCGTCCAGTTGGGGTGTATCCACGTCGATCTCTAGCGGCGCACAACAGACCACGGTATCGGCCGCAGCTGTCGACGGTTGATGGCAGGTAAGCCGGTCAGTTTAAGCGCCATGCAGGCCGAAAAACCCGGGCAGAGCACATGCTGGCCGACGCCGCAATGCGTTGACGCATTTGAGAATCACTCGCATTTGTGAAAAAATGACGGCAGGAACCGACCTGCGGGCATCCCGCAGTGATCCGTCCGCCTCCCCCGTCGCCGCCTCGTGCCCTATGCCAGAGGCTTCCGCTGCCCTGCCAGAAGGTCCAGAACATGCCTGCAAACACTCTTTCACCGCGCCCGCTGGCGCTTGCCGTCGCCGCGCTGCTGGCCGGCGCCGCGGTTACCGCACATGCGAAAACCGATGCCACCGATATCGATACCGTGCATGTCACCGCCTCGCAGATCGCGCGGCAGGCGCTGGGCACCTCCACCATCACCGCTGAAGACATCGCCAAGCGACCGCCGGTCAACGACATCGCCGAGCTGCTGCGTACGATGCCCGGCGTCAATCTGACCGGCAACAGCGCGTCGGGACAGTACGGCAACAACCGGCAGATCGATCTGCGCGGCATGGGGCCGGAAAATACCCTGATCCTGATCGACGGCAAGCGCGTGGGTGCACGCGACGCGGTGCGCATGGGCCGCAGTGGCGAGCGCAACACGCGTGGCGATACCAACTGGGTGCCGGCGGAAATGATCGAACGCATCGAAGTGCTGCGCGGCCCGGCGGCGGCGCGCTATGGCTCGGGTGCCTCCGGTGGCGTGGTCAACATCATCACCAAGCGCCCGACCGGCGACCTGACCGGCGCGGTTGACCTGTACGGCCTGGTGCCCGAACACAGTGCCGAAGGTGGCAGCGAGCGCGTCGGCCTGCAGCTGAGCGGGCCGATGACCGACACGCTGTCGTTCCGGCTGTACGGCAACCTCAACAAGACCGATGCCGATTCGCTGGATCTCAACCGCAACTTCGCCACCGGCGCCAATGCGGTACCGCCGGCGGGCCGCGAGGGCGTCAAGAACCGCGATGTCAACGCGCTGCTGCGTTGGGACGTGACCGCCAACCAGGTGGTCGAATTCGAGGCCGGCACCAGCCGCCAAGGCAACATCTATGCCGGCGACCGTGCGGTCAGCACCACCGGAACCTCTACCGGCGTCGACCTGGCCGCGCTGGCCGAGCAGCAGGCCGAGACCAACCGCATGTACCGCAGCACCGGCGCGATCACCCATCGCGGACGCTGGGGCGATGTCAGCTCGCGGCTGACGGCAGCGGTGGAAGGGGTCAACAATTCGCGCATCAACGAAGGCCTGGCCGGTGGCCCGGAAGGCAGCTTCAACGGCGCTGACTGGTCGACCTCGCGCCTGCGCAACTACCAGTTGGACGGCGAGGTCAGCTTTCCGACCACCCTCGGCGGCGCCGGGAACGTGTGGACGCTGGGCTTCGAATACCTCGACAGCCGGCTGACCGATCCGTATTCCATGAGCCAGTCCAGCAGCAGCGGTGGTGGCATTCCGGGCCTTTCGGCCGACCGCGCACGCGGCAAGTCCGATGCGCAGACCACCGCTGTCTACGTGGAAGACAATATCTACCTGGGGGAGCGCTGGATCGTGACCCCGGGCCTGCGCTTCGACCATCACAGCCAGTTCGGCAACAACACCAGCCCGAGCCTCAACGCGCAGTTCCGGCTCAACAGTGACTGGGTGGTGAAGGGCGGCATCGCGCGCGCGTTCAAGGCGCCGAACCTGTACCAGGCCAACCCGGACTATCTGTATTACACCCGTGGCAATGGCTGCCCGAACGCATTGCCGAGCCTGGGTGCCGGTTGCTACATGCAGGGCAATGCGGATCTCAAGGCAGAGACCAGCCTGAACAAGGAACTGGGCGTGGAGTGGGCACCGCAGAGCGGCTGGCAGGCCTCGTTGACCTACTTCCACAACGACTACAAGGACAAGATCCAGGCCGGCTACACCCAGATCGGCCTGACGGCCGACAGCAAGGGCCGCATCTTCCGCTGGGAGAACGCGCCCAAGGCCATCGTGCAGGGGCTTGAGGGCAACCTGGTGATTCCGCTGCTGGGCGAGCAGGGCGACCGCCTGAAGTGGAGCAACAACTTCACCTACATGGTGGAGAACGAAAACAAGAGCACCGGCCAGCCGCTGTCGGTGATTCCCAAGTACACCGTCAACACCATGCTGGACTGGCAGGCCACCGAGCAGCTGTCGCTGCTGCTGACCGGCACCTTCTACGGCAAGCAGGAACCGGCCACGGCCAACATCAACAACGATCCGCGCTGCACGGCCAACTGCGATGCGTCCACGGTGCTGCAGACCCGCGGCGCGTACAACGTCTGGGGCGTGAGCGCGCGCTACAAGGTGACCGACACGGTCAGCGTGGGCTTCGGCGTCAACAACCTGGCCGACAAGCGCCTGTTCCGCGAGGCCAACAGCAGCGATGCCGGTGCGGCGACCTACAACGAACCCGGCCGCGCGTACTGGGCCAGCCTGCGTTTCGGGTTCTGATCCGCTGCTGCGCACGCCTGCAATGTTATAAACACCGTGATAGTTTCCCAACGCCCGTCGGCGTAGCCTGCCTCCATCGCAAAGGAGCTGTTGCCATGGGTCACGACCACGATCACCTGCCTTCCGAGATCCGCCACGAGAAACCCTTGTGGTGGGCGCTCGGCCTGACCTCCACCTTCCTCGTGGTGGAGGTGGTCGGTGCGTTCTGGACCAACAGTCTGGCGCTGCTGTCCGATGCCGCGCACATGGCCACCGACACCCTGGCGCTGATGATTGCGCTGGTGGCCGTGCGGCTGAGCCGGCGTCCGCCGGATGCGCGCCGCACCTACGGCTATGCACGCCTTGAGGCACTGGGTGCGATGATCAACGGCGCCATGCTGTTCGTGGTCGCCGGCTACATCCTGTGGGAGGCCATCGGTCGCTTCCGCCAGCCGCAGGAGATCGCCTCCACCGGCATGCTGGTGATCGCCGCGGCCGGGTTGGTGATCAACATGATCTCCATGCGCCTGCTGCAGGCCGGCAGCGGCGAGAGCCTGAACGTGAAGGGGGCCTACCTGGAAGTGTGGGCCGACATGCTCGGCTCGGTGGCGGTGATCGCCGGCGCGCTGCTGATCCAATGGACCGGCTGGAAGCCGATCGACCCGATCCTGGCCGTGCTGATTGGTCTGTGGGTGCTGCCACGTACGTATGTGCTGATGCGCGAAGCGGTCAATGTCCTGCTGGAAGGGGTGCCCAAGGGCATGGACGTGGCCAAGGTGCGCGACCGCCTGTCCGACCACGACGCGGTGCTGGACGTGCATGATCTGCACGTATGGGCGCTGGCGTCCAGCACGCCGGCACTGACCGCGCACATCGTGATGCGCGAAGGCGACGACGCCGACCGCCTTCGTCGCGAACTCGGTGATCGCCTGCACGATGATTTCGGCATCGAGCACGTGACCCTGCAGATCGAGGCCGACCACTGCGGCGAAGCCTGTGGCCAGCCGTCAGCAGCGAAGGACGACGATCACACCGGGCACGATCATGCAGCGACCGATGCGCAGGGCCATCGCGGTCACGTGCATCGCTGAGCGGGTGTGCCGGGCTGTGCCTGGCGTCACTGCTATTCGTCGCGCCGCGAGGCCAGCCGATCCGCGAGCCGGGTCGGCTCCGGCAGGCGATAGCCGCGCAGCGTGCGCTGCACCCAGGCCAGCGCGGTATCGGCGCTGACCCGATGTCCGCCGGCGACGAACAGCGGCTTGCAGCGCAGCTTGCTGCGCAGCACCCAGCCGAGCTGCTCGTTGCCGTCCATCAACGGCGTATGCGCGCCTGCCTCGGCGCCCGGCTCGATGAAGCGGCCAACCAGCTTCGATTTGGCCACGCCGATGCTTGGCAGGTCGGTCACCACGCCCAGGTGTGCGGCAATGCCCAGGCGGCGCGGATGGCTGATGCCGTGGCCATCGACGAACACCAGATCCGGCGTTCGCGGCAGCAGCGCCAATGCCGCCAGCAGCGCCGGCAGTTCGCGGAAGCTGAGCAGGCCCGGGATGTAGGGCATGACGGTGGGGATGCGGGCGATTTCCTGCGCCACCGGCTGCAGAGTCTCCGCGTCGAGCAGTACCGCCGCAGCGCGGGTGATCGCGCCGTCTTCCTCGAAGCCGACATCCAGCCCGGCCAGCCAGCGCACGGTGTCGGGCAGCCGGTCCTGGCGCTGCACGCGGCTGGCCAGCTGTTTCTGCTGCTCGCGGGCGGCGCTGACGCTGCCTTCCCAGCGCCCGGGGTCGATCACGGTATTCATCGGCCACAGGATGACATCCGCACCGCCACGGCGCGGTGAGCGGGCGCCGGGGCTACAATGGCCGCCTGCCTTTCCTCGCGTTGGAGACCCTGCAGTGACCCGTAAACTCGTACTGTTGCGCCATGGCCAGAGCCAGTGGAACCTGGACAACCGCTTCACCGGCTGGGTGGATGTCGACCTGACCGAGCAGGGGCGCCGGGAAGCGGCCGCCGCCGGTCGCCTGATGCGCGAGGAAGGCCTGCAGTTCGACGTCGCCCACACCTCGGTGCTCAAGCGCGCCATCCACACCCTGCAGGGTGCGCTGGCCGAGCTTGATCAGGATTGGCTGCCGGTGAGCAAGTCCTGGCGCCTCAACGAGCGCCACTACGGTGGCCTGCAGGGCCTGGACAAGGCCGAGACTGCCGCCAAGCACGGCGAAGACCAGGTCAAGGTGTGGCGCCGTTCGTACGACATCCCGCCGCCGGCGATGGACCTGGAAGATCCGGGCCACCCGATCCATGACCGTCGCTACGCCGGCCTGGACCGCAACGCGCTGCCGGGTACCGAATCGCTGGCCACCACCCTGGACCGCGTGCTGCCGTACTGGCACGACGCGATCGCGCCGCAGCTGAAGGACGGCAAGACCGTGCTGGTCACCGCCCACGGCAACTCGCTGCGCGCGTTGTACAAGTACCTCAACAACGTCTCGCGCGAGGAAATCCTCGAGCTGAACATCCCGACCGGCATCCCGCTGCTGTTCGAGTTGAATGACGACCTCACCGTGAAGTCGTTCCGCTACCTGGGTGACCCGGAAGCGGCACGCAAGGCCGCTGAAGCCGTGGCCAACCAGGGCAAGGCGCGGTAAATACCCACCGTTGGTGGGTATTGCGCTGCCGGGTGTGTGCGGACCAACGGTCCGCACCTACCCGATCGCTACCACGGGCGTTCCCCCTGTGACCTTTGGCCGGTCCCCACCATCGCTGCAGCGGCTACGCTGGACGATTCGCCGTTGGAGACTCGCCATGAATGTCCGCAATCTGGTCCCGCTGGGCCTGACCATCGCCATCGCCGCCTCGCTCGCCGCCTGTGGCAAGAACGAGACCGCGCCCGCTGCCGACGCCGCCAAGCCGGCGTTCGACCAGTCGCAGATCAAGACCGCGCTGATCTCGCTCAACAGCGCCGACCTGGATCCGTCCATCGCCGCATGCGCCGACCTCAACGGCTTCGTCAACAGCAAGTGGCTGAAGGCCAACCCGGTGCCGGGCGACCAGACCACCTGGGGCAGCTTCGAGATCCTGCGCGAGCGCTCGCTGGAAGTGCAGCACGCGCTGGTGCAGCAGGCCGCCGCCAGCCAGGCCAAGGCCGGATCGGTGGAAGCCAAGATCGGCGACATCTGGAAGACCGGCAACGACGAAGCGAAGATCGAAGCCGCCGGCCTGGCGCCGCTGCAGCCGACGCTGGACAAGATCACGGCGCTGAACGACACCGCCGCCATCACCCAGTACCTGCGCGACAGCCAGGCGCAGGGCCAGGGCGCGCTGTTCTCGCTGTTCGCCAACGCCGACTACAAGGATTCGGCCAACGTCATCGCCTACGTCGGCCAGGGCGGCCTCGGCCTGCCGGAGAAGGGCTATTACTTCGACGAGTCGCAGGCCAAGATCCGCGACGCCTACGTTGCCTATATCGCGCAGGTGCTGACGCTGTCCGGCGTTGACGCCGCGCAGGCTGCCGAACAGGCCAAGGCGGTGATGGCGTTCGAGACCCGCCTGGCCAAGGCCTCGATGTCGCGCATCGAGATGCGTGACCCGGCCAAGCGCTACAACCCGCTCAGCGCCGCCGACGCGGACAAGCTGACCCCGAACTTCAGCTGGACCGCGCTGTTCGACACCCTGAAGGTGCCGGCCGCGCAGAAGTTCTCGCTGGCCCAGCCGGGCTTCTTCAGCGAAATGGACAAGATGCTGGCCGACGTGCCGGCCGCCACCTGGCAGTCCTACCTGCGCTTCCACACCATCGACGATGCCTCGCCGTACCTGAGCAGCCAGTTCGAGAAGGCCAATTTCGAGTTCTATGGCAAGACCCTGCGCGGCCAGCAGGAAATGCAGCCGCGCTGGAAGCGCGTGCTGGAGTCGGTCAACGGCGGCATGGGTGAAGCCCTCGGCCAGCTGTATGTCGACGCCGTGTTCCCGGCCGAATCCAAGGTGGCGATGCAGCACCTGGTGGAAAACCTCTCGGTGGCGCTGAAGGCTCGTCTCGAACAGCTGCCGTGGATGGGCGAGGAAACCAAGAAGAAGGCGCTGGAGAAGTGGGCCAGCTTCACCCCGAAGATCGGTTACCCGGACAAGTGGCGCGAGTGGACGGGCCTGCAGACCAACGGTGACAGCTACCTGGGCAACATGCAGGCCGCGCGCGCGTTCAACTACCGCTACATGCTGGACAAGGTCGGCAAGCCGGTGGACAAGACCGAGTGGGGCATGACCCCGCAGACCGTCAACGCCTACTACAACGCCACCAAGAACGAGATCGTGTTCCCGGCGGCGATCCTGCAGGCGCCGTTCTTCGACGCCAAGGCCGATCCGGCGCTGAACTATGGCGGCATCGGTGCGGTCATCGGCCACGAGATGATGCACGGCTACGATGACTCGGGCAGCCAGTTCGCCGCCAACGGCAACTTCGACAACTGGTGGACCGACAGCGACCGCAAGGCCTTCACCGAGCGCACCGATCAGCTGGTCGCACAGTTCGACGGCTACGAGTCGGTGCCGGGCGTATTCGTGAAGGGCAAGCTGACGCTGGGCGAGAACATCGGCGATCTGGGTGGCCTGACCGTTGCCTACGATGCGCTGCAGATGGCGCTGAAGGAGAACCCGAAGGCGAACGTCGAAGTCGACGGCCACAGCCAGGACCAGCGCTTCTTCATGAACTGGGCCACCGTGTGGCGTCGCAACTTCACCGACGGTGAGCTGCGCGTGCGCCTGAACACCGATCCGCACGCACCGGCGAACTTCCGTGCCAACGGTGCGCCGTCGAACATGCCGTCCTATGCCGCTGCGTTCCAGTGCAAGTCCGGCGATGCGATGGTGCGCGCCGACGACAAGCGCGTGGTGATCTGGTAACCGATCACATGTTGCAGTAATGCAGAAGGCCCGGCGAACGCCGGGCCTTCTGTCATCCGAGGCATGCCACGGCATGCAGTCCTTCAGAGACTCTCCGTGGTTTGATGTAGTACTTCTTCAACGGATTGTCTTTTCTCGGGATTCCTCTCAAGAAAACAATGAAGATACGCTGTGATCGCATGCTGTCCCTTATGCTCGCGCAATAGTTGCGCGTAGTGTTGACGATATGGGCGGGCATTCATGATCCGGTACGTAATCACGTCAAGCCAGGCTTGTGCTTGAGTTGTGAGTTGAGCGTTTGCATCCAGTACGGCCTGAATGTAGTCATGAAGATCATAGGATTCCGCAAGCCCGATAAGATCCTTCATCAGGTCAGCGTCCTCTGAGTCGTCATCGAGCGTCTGAAGGATTCGCAGGAGGTAGTCGGCATCCTTCCTTGTCGCAGCTTCTTGAAAAAGGGCAAGCAATGGGCGGGCACCGGTTCCGCTGGTCTGCATCGTGGAAACCTCGTGAGAAGGGGCCTGATTTCGATCATGGCTTGAGGGCCGGTTTGATTCAATCGAATCCAATTCAGTTCAATTCAATTTAGCTGCATCGTGCAGCGAATCTCGCCAGTTCCGTCTCCTGCGGCAGCATGCGATGAAAGCGCTGCAGCACATAAGGATCGACCAGGCCACCGGCCTGCTCATCGAGGATGCGCAGGACCTTCTCATGCTCCATCGCCGCGCGATAGGGGCGCGCACTGGTCATCGCATCGTACGCGTCGACGATGGTGACGATGCGTGCGCCCAGCGGGATGTTCTCGCCCTGCAGGCCATCAGGGTAGCCGCTGCCGTCGAACGCTTCATGGTGCGCGCGGATCAGGCGAGCGACCGGCGTCGCATCGCTGCGACCGGTGGCCAGGAAGATATGTTCGCCACGTACCGGATGCTCGCGCATGATCGCGCGCTCTTCATCACTGTGCCTGCGCGGGCTCAGCAGTACATCGTCGGGAATGCCGATCTTGCCGATATCGTGGAAGCGCGCGGCCAGAGCGACCTGCGCGCAGGCTTCCTCATCCAGGTCGCAATGCAGGGCAAGGTGCTGCGCAAGCAGGCCCACGCGGTCGCAGTGGTGGCGGGTATAGGCATCACGCATCTGCAGCGACATCGACAGGGCGTCGATCAGGCAGGCCTGCGCGTGCAGGAGGTCGGGAGGTATGGGCAGGGGCATCGGAACTGGCGGCGCGGCAAGGCCGCGCAGGAAACGGAAAGGCCCGCAAGAGCGGGCCGGGGCGGCGCATAGGGTACCCGCATCGGTGTTGCGCGGGGCGCATTCACGGTATCGCGTGGGGCCGTGCGTTCAGTCGTGCAGCGTGTCGTCGCCCCGGCCGCATCGGCAACCGGGGCGGCGTGGCTCAGCCGGTGGTCTGCAGGTGGATGCGATGGGCTTTTGCGAAGGCGTCCTGCGCGTCGCTCAGGGTCTGCATGTCTTCGTCCATCTTGGTCACGGCCTCATCCAGCGTCTGCAGCAGCGGGGTGACCTGTTCTTCGCTGTAGCCATCGGGCAGGGCAGCCAGCTGTTCCATCACCGCGAACATCTGTTCGGTGCTCTTCAGGGAATCGAGCAGGTTCTGGTGCAGTGCATCGGCGTCCTTGCCATGGGTGAACTGTTGGACGAAAACCAGCCGGTCGGCGATTTCCTTGTGCGCGTTCTTCAGGCCGAAGCGATGCTGCTGCATGCTCTTGCCATCCTGCAGCGACGCATGGAAGGACTCGCCGTTCGGACCGTTGGTCCATTGCTCGACCATGCTGACCGTGCCGTTCCAGCTGGCGACATTTTCGTGCAGGTAATCACGGTTGCTCATGCCGCTGTGGCAGGCGGCCAGCAGGCCCAGGCTGGTGGCGAGCAGAAGGGGGGCGAAACGATTCATGGCAACACTCCTTGTCGCGGGCGCAGTGAATGGAAAGGGTGCCGGTCTGCCGCCCGCGGCGGACCGGAACCTTGGATATCGATCAACGCAGCGCCAGGGTCAGCAGCAGTGCACGTGCGGCATTGAAGCGGTCTTCGGGCAGCGGCAGCGGATGCTTGACGCGCAGCTTGTCCGGACCGTCCATGGCATAGAGGTTCGGTTGTTTCTGGATCAGCTGGATCACCGCCATCGGGTCGATGTTCGGCTTGGATTCGAACACGATGCGGCCACCGTTCTCGCCCAGGTCCAGTTTGCGGATGCCCAGCGTGCTGGCCTGCAGTTTCAGCTCGGCGATGGCGAACAGGTTCTTGGCCGCATCCGGCAGCAGGCCGAAACGATCGATCATCTCCACCTGCAGCTCGCGCAGCGCATCGCTGTCGCGCGCGCTGGAAATGCGCTTGTACAGCGTCAGGCGGGTGTGCACGTCCGGCAGGTAGTCGTCCGGAATCAGCGCCGGCACATGCAGTTCGACCTCGGCGCCACGCGCTTCTTCGCCGGCATCGATGTCGGGCAGATGGCCCTGCTTGATGCTGCGCACGGCGCGTTCCAGCAGCTCGGTGTACAGGCTGAAGCCCACCTCGGCCATCTGCCCGCTCTGGTCCTCGCCGAGCAGTTCACCGGCACCGCGGATTTCCAGATCGTGCGTGGCCAGGGTGAAGCCGGCGCCCAGTTCGTCCATCGATGCGATTGCTTCCAGGCGCTTTTCCGCATCCGGCGTGATCGAACGACGGTCGGGTACAACCAGGTAGGCATAGGCGCGGTGGTGCGAACGACCGACGCGGCCACGCAGCTGGTGCAGCTGGGCCAGGCCGAAGCGGTCGGCACGGTTGATGATGATGGTGTTGGCGTTGGGGATGTCGATGCCCGATTCGATGATCGTGGTCGACAGCAGCACGTTGAAGCGCTGCTTCTGGAAGTCCAGCATCACCTTTTCCAGCTCGCGTTCGGGCATCTGCCCATGGGCGATGCCGATGCGCGCTTCGGGCACCAGCTCGGACAGCTCGCGCTGCATGCGGCCGATGCTTTCCACGTCGTTGTGCAGGAAATACAGCTGGCCACCGCGTGCCAGCTCGCGCTGGAAGGCTTCGCGCAGCAGCGCGTTGTCCCACTGGGTGATGAAGGTCTGCACCGCCAGCCGGTTCGGCGGCGGGGTGGCGATGATCGACAGATCGCGCAGGCCGGCCATGGCCATGTTCAGCGTGCGCGGGATCGGCGTGGCCGTCAGCGTCAGCAGGTGCACGTTGGCACGCAGTGCCTTCAGCGCCTCCTTCTGGCGCACACCGAAGCGCTGCTCCTCGTCGACGACGACCATGCCCAGGTCCTTGAACTTCACGTCCGGCTGCAGCAGGCGATGGGTGCCGACGATGACGTCGATGGTACCGGCGGCGACCTTCTCCAGCTCGGCCTTGATCTCCTTGGTGCTCTTGAAGCGCGACAGCACCTCGACCTTCATCGGATAGTCGGCGAAGCGGTCGCGGAAATTGCGGTAATGCTGTTCGGCCAGCAGCGTGGTCGGCACCAGCACCGCCACCTGCTTGCCGGCGCTGGCGGCGGCGAATGCGGCGCGCACCGCGACTTCGGTCTTGCCGAAGCCCACGTCGCCACAGACCACGCGGTCCATCGGCTGGCTGCTGGCCAGGTCACGCAGGGTGGCGTCGATGGCGGCCAGCTGGTCCGGGGTTTCCTCGAACGGGAAGCCGGCGGCGAACGGCTCGTACATCGCGCGGTCGACCTGCAGCGCCAGTCCGGCACGCGCCTGGCGGCGGGCCTGGATCTCCAGCAGCTCGGCGGCCACGTCGCGCACCTTCTCGGCAGCCTTGCGCTTGGCCTTGCTCCACTGCTCGCCACCCAGCGAATGCAGGGGTGCGGTCTCGGCCGAGGCGCCGGAATAGCGGCTGATCAGGTGCAGCTGCGCGACGGGTACATACAGCCGGTCGCCCTTGGCGTATTCGATTTCCAGGAATTCGCCGGGCATGCCGCCGACGTCCATTGCGATCAGTCCGCGATAGCGGCCGACACCATGGTCCTCGTGCACGATCGGCGCGCCTTCGGTCAGCTCGCCGAGATCGCGGATGATCGCTTCCGGCTCACGTCCGGCGCGGCGCGTACGGCGCGTGCTGCCCGCGCGCTCGGGGAACAGCTGGCGTTCGGTCAGTACCGCGATGTGCGGTGTGTCCAATGCGAAGCCGTCTTCCAGCGGCGCCACGGCAATGGCGAAGCGCTCGTCGCTGGCCAGGAAGGACAGCAGGTCGGCCACCACCGGCGGCTTCAGCTCGGCGGCCTGCAGCACTTCCAGCAGGGCCTCGCGGCGGCCTGGCGAATCAGCGGCAATCAGCACCCGGCCGGGGTAATGGCCGAGGAAGGATTTCAGTGCGTCACCGGCCGGCGCCTCGCGCGCGGCCACCGGCAGCGGCGGCAACGGCTGGTCACCCAGCGCATGCGCCTCGGCGATGCGCGCATGATCGGCAGCCCATACCTCGATGCGCGGCGCGTCGTTCAGACGCTCGCGCAGCAGGTCCGGCGACAGGTACAGCGCAGATGGTGGCAGCAGCGGCCGTTCCACATCATGCCGGCGCTGCTCGTAGCGCTCGCCGGTCTGCGTCCAGAAGGTTTCTGCCGCTTCAGCGGCGCCGACGCAGACCACCGGCAGGCTGCCGGCAGGCAGGTAGTCGAACAGGGTGGCGGTGCGCTCGAAGAACAGCGGCAGGTAGTACTCGATGCCGGCCGGGGCCAGGCCCGATTTCAGGTCCTGGTACAGCGAACTGCGGCGGGTATCGACGTCGAAGCGCTCGCGCAGGGTGGCCAGCACCCGGGCGATGCTGGCGTCGTCCATCGGCACTTCGCGGCCGGGCAGCATGTGCACCGCCTCGACCTTGTCCAGCGAGCGCTGGCTTTCCGGATCGAACGCACGGATCGAATCGATGTCCTCGTCCAGCAGCTCCACCCGCAGCGGCTCGTCGGCGCCCATCGGGTAGACGTCAAGCAGGCCGCCACGCACGGCGAAGTCACCCGGGTCCATCACCTGCGGCACGTTGCGGTAACCGGCGCTTTCGAGGCGACGCTTCTCCGCTTCCAGGTCGAGGCGCTGGCCGACTTCAAGATTGAAGCTGCCGCCGATGACGTAGCTGCGGGGTGCCAGCTGCTGCAGCAGAGTCTGCACCGGTACCACCACCAGGCCACGCTTCAGCGTGGGCAGGCGGTGCAGGGCCGACAGGCGCTGCGAAATGATGTCCGGGTGCGGGCTGAAGCGGTCGTAGGGCAGCGTTTCCCAGTCCGGGAACGCCACCACCGGCAGGCTCGGGTCGCCTCCCAGCAGGGTATGCAGATCCGCTTCGATCTGGTTGGCACCGTGGTTGTCACGGGCCACCACCAGTACCGGGGCATCATGCGTGCGCGCTGCCTGGGCCAGATACCAGGCCAGGGCAGTGGGCGAGGCGGGGGCGCGCCACCAGGCGCGGAGCTGGCCGGCACCGGTCTTTTTTAACCATCTGACGCTGCCGCCGAGGGTGGAGGGGGGGTGAGTGCGTCGGGGGCGGGTCGACATCGAAAGAAAAAGCGAGGGT
>NZ_WKEE01000049.1:0-42130 GCF_021605635.1 Stenotrophomonas sp. PA-6-5C | reverse complement strand
GGTTTGACGGCAATCGTCACGACCGGATTGACCGCAGGGGTGGGGCGACCGTAAAATCGCCTGCTCAGCCGGAATAGCTCAGTTGGTAGAGCGGCGCATTCGTAATGCGTAGGTCGTAGGTTCGATTCCTATTTCCGGCACCAGATTTAAGCTAACAAATTGTAAGAAAGTATCGAAAAATCAAGGGGTTGGCCGGGTTTCCGTCCAGCCCCTTTTTTCATGCCCTCCCGGTCCGTCCCGGGAAAAACAGGGATTTCCAAGGATCGTTTTTCCCATCATTTTCCCCGCTTATGACCGGAATGCTGCCAATCCTGCGCGTCATGTTCCCCGACAAACCGCTCTTGTCGGTCGAAGACGTGGCACGTGTTCTCAACAAGACGGGGGCGGGCGGTTACGAACAAACCCGAGAACAGCTGGCCGCCGGCGTCATCGTTCCAGGTCTGCGCAAGCTCGGCGGCAGTTGGTTGGTTCCGGTGACGGCACTCGCTGATGCGCTGGACGGCTTGGTTGACGGAAACACTGCTGGGTTGGCTATCCCCAAGCCGTTGCCCACAAGACACACGGTCACCCGGGCCAACCCCATTGTTCCCCGAAAGGGCGGACGGGTTCCCGATCGGGCCAAGTCTATGGCGCTGGCCGACATGACATCCCTTTCCCTTGCGATGGCCACTCATCAATCGGTCGAGTTCTGGAACGAGGTGCTGGCTTTGCTGGACTGTCCCACGGAACAAGCTGCGCTGATCCTCGCGCCGAGCGATGCCTTCGCCGAGCTCCAACCATGGGTGCGGCAGAACGCGCGAGTGGTGGGGCACGCGCACCTCCTACCGGTGGAAGAGCGGGATCAGGCGTTGGATACCGGCGAGGCCTGGGAAGCGACCTTGGCTGACGCGTTGCTCGAGCCGTGGATCAGTGTCGAGGCGCGCGATCCCTTCGATGACGCCATGAAGGAGGCGCTAGCTGCCTTCCAGGGTGCCCAAGCCCACGCACGAAACCAGGACCGGGCTCGAGGGCTGGACGACAGGCTGCCACCGGCCACGGCAGCAGAGAGCCCGCGCAAGCCGTTCCGGTTCTGACCGGCTACCATCGAGCCATCCCCTTGCGGTATCCCCGATGTCCCTCGACTCGATAAAAGACGCTGAAAAAGAGCTCCTGAAGCGCTACAAGAAAACCTGGGGCCAGAAGCACCCGGAGTTCTTGGCGGGGAAGGGGGTTTCCTGGAAACGCCTGAAGGACGACTTCGACAAAGAAGCCGCTGCTGAAAAGACGGAAAAGAACGTGCAGTTCACCGCGCCGTGGTCTTCTGCCGAAGCTGCTGGCCTTTTGGGACTCAATCAGAAGGTGTTTCGCGCACTCGCTACGATGGACAGCAAAACCGGTTCGCTCATCGTGGGCGAGGGCAAGCACGTCTCCATCCGGTTGTGTCGGTTGCTGGAGTGGGCAGAGGGGATGACCGACGCGGCTAAGGTTCGGCGCTGGCGAGAGTCCCGGAACGATGAGGACTTGCTGGGAAAGACAACGCCTAGTTCTCCCGCGGCGGCCTTCCGAGTTGTAAAGAACGCCCGGATCGAGTTCGGCCTCATCGAAGGCAAGGTGACGTCGCTCGATCTCTCTCACTTGAGCGATGCGGAGCGGGCGAAAATCACAGAAATCTTGCGGGGAGGACGTGGCGCGATCCAGCACGACGAGCGCGGCCTGGCGATGCTCACACCCGTTGCATCGACGTTGCCTGAAGCCTTCAGGATGCAGTGGACTGACGAAGCCCTCAAGAGCGAATACGTGGAGCGCTACCAGGGGTTGCTCGAAAGCGCACAGGACGAGCTGGCCCAGCATCTGGAGCGGGTCAAGGAAGACATTCGTGATGCAGGGTCGGACGAAGAGGGCTCACCCGGGGCGTTGGCCTTGGCTGCCCTGCTGGACATGTGGAAGGACGAGGAGCGCGACGTGCAAGAGCTCCATTCGGAGGTCCGTGCCGAACTGCTGGACATCTCCCTTCCCCCTGCTGTCCCAACAACAAGGACACCTTTCCGCTTTTGAGCAGGACTCGCCGGCTGGGCGTCACGCACCAAGCCGTGAGCCGCTTCGTGCGCCGGCATGGCCTCCTTTCTAGGGGGCTGCAGGCCTACCGATCACGGCAAGCTGACCAAGTGGCTCGACGTCGCCGGCAGGTGCGACAGCTGCTGAAAGAGGGGCGGACCTCGGCGGAGGTGGCGGCCCGGTTGAGGATTTCCACTGCCACCGTAAGCTTGGACCGTCGGGCCCTCGGCGTGCGCCGTGCGTTGAAGGGACCGGAGCACCGCACCTTGCGCGGTCTCGGTAAGGTCCAGATCGTGGCGCGATTGAAAGTTATTACTAGGGCCCAGCTTGGCCGAGAGCTGGGCGTGACCAGCTCGGCGATCTACAACTATTGCAAGAGAACGGCCATCGCCCGTCATTTCATGTCGCAGGTTGAGCAAGGCTAAACTTTAGGGAATCGCCGCTGTGGGCTTATCCGGCTCCCCGTCTATCGCGGACCGGCACCAAGTTTAGGTCCTGCCCGTCAGTTGGGCGTATGCGACAAAAGTCATGCCACTGGTGACGAGCAATAGTATCGACATGATGATCGGCACTGCCCATTGATGGAACCTAATCCGCGTCTGCAGTTGATGAATCATCGGGCGCAGCTGGGTGTAGGTAGGCAACGCACGCTGGCGAAGCATGTCCGATTCGGCCTTCAGTTCAGAGCCGACTTGACGTATCGTCAGCACGTGAGCCGCTATAAGCATTGCTGCGACGAGCAGGAACACCAACGAAGCCGTCAGTAGTGCGTGGTTGACCACTGCGTAAGAAGCGTCTGTCTTCATCTGACTCGCTAGCAAGCCTTGCCCCACCGGGATTGCGATGAGCTTGGCCATTGCGTCGGAGCTCGCCGCATTCATCTTTACGACAAAGTCGAGCTTCCTGCGCTCAAACTCTTCTCGTGCCTTGTCAAAATTGAAGCCCGACGCATAGATATCAAAGTCTGAGAGAAATGCTTGGACGATCTCTTCCCATGATTTCAGTAGGACCTCGAAGCGTTGTTCAGCCGAGACGTTGAAGAGGAATCGAACAAGGACCCGTTTTAGCGCTTCGATCCGGCCAGTTTTGAGGTGGTCTTCGAATATCGCACAGCGCGAGTCTGCGAGTGCCTTTTCAGAGGGGACATCATCGAGGACCCACTGCTGATAGGTAAGAGGAATGCTGAGCTTTCGGCCGGTCAGAATAATAGCGGTGCCCGCGGAGCCGGCGCCGGGTCGAAAGTCATCAGCCACCAGTCTAAGCAGCTCCGAGAACTCGATGCAGCGGAGATAAGCCCCAACGATTTCCGGCACGGCTCCTTCGCCAAGTGCGTAGTCCTCATCAATCAGATAGAACGCTTCCGGTGCTTGAACTTGGAAGCGCCCCATGTTGTGTCCAATTAGCGCGCCAACGTTCTGGGCAACCACTTCGGCGCCTTTCGATACTCCGGGGACGACGAGCTCAATGGGACAGCCAGAGTCAACTCCCGTCACTCCTAGCACGCACTCTTTGCCCGCAAAAAGCACCGTTACCCGTCGCCCGCCTCCCTCGATGGCCTCCGTCAGTGCGGCCACTTCCGCCGAGGCGGTGGTTTTGACGAAAAGATCGGCGCCTGCGACGCGGCAGGTGCTGCTCAAGCGGCATAAGCCGATGATCGATTCGAATGCTGGCATGTCAGGACTCGTTGAGTTCCTGGATCAATTTTTCAGGGGCGTGCTTGATGACGACAGTCGTTCCATCCAGGTGAACATGATCCTGTTTGAAGGTGTATGTCATCTTGAGGGACAGCTCTTTGCTCTTGTAGTTGATGTCGGACAGTGCCTTTATAGACGTAGCATCAGGAAGGAAGCCGGCAGACGGGGCACTCTCATGGCCATTGAGGAAATGCACGAACGCAGTGGGTTCGTCGGGCCAAATCGCATTTGCCAGGCCTTCAAAGTCATCTAGGCGAGGTGAATCACTTTTCCGTAAGCCTTCGACGTAATCGAAGGCTCGGCGCTGGAGATCAGGCACGTCTCCGGCAGGCATCGCTCCCGCATCCACTAGGCTGCTTGCGAAATCTTTGACGACAAGAACCAGCTTTTTTGACTCCACTTTGGAATCTTGATCCACCTTGCAGCCGACGAATTCTTGGAAGTAATCGGAAGGGCCGTCGTCCTTGTTCTTTTTAAGCACGAAGCTGAGATATCTTTCTCCACCGGCCAGCCATGCCGCCAGATCAATGCGGGCAGCAACTTGGAGGCGATCGAGGTTGAGGTAGGGCGCGCGCACGACCTTGTCGAGGTCGTCAGAGAAGATTGCCCCGGATTGCGGATTTAACTTCGCGACCATCAGCATATCTCTCTGCTGGTGCGTATAGCGTAAGAGCAGCATGTAACCACCGCCGGCGAAGACGACGTCATTCATCGCGACGACCAGGCGGCGCCCTGCATGGATCGAGAACGCGATGAAATCGGTCTTCTCGTTAAGGTGGTCCCTCAAGTGGACACTGAATCGGTAGTTGTCCTCGTCATCCTCAAAGGAACCAGCGAATCGGGAGCTTCGATTGTTGTAACTATCGAGGAGAGTAAGCATGAGCGAGTTCAGCTCATCCGTTCGGGCAAGTTCGCCCTTTGCCTCATCCAGACTGGCTCCCTTTACGCCTCGTTCCTTGTTCACCTTGTGTGCGACCGCGTTCAGGATCTCCATGGCACCCCTCTCCTTGATAGATAGACTTGGCCGTCACAGGCCTCTGAGGAGCATATTACACATATCATAAGCGTCGGTTTTAGCGTCGCTGCCGCCGGAATATTGGCGCATTGTGGGGACTCTTCGTCTCACTAGCCGAGATTCTGTGTGCGGCCCTTGGTTTTCCTCTGGAGTCGGGAAAGTCGCCAGCGACTCTGAACGGTCGGCGTGGTTGTGGAAAGACGGCATGTGGAAGAAGCGCATGAAAAAACTTAGGCGCTAACTCACCCTGACCAGCTGGCCCCACCTTGTCGTGTAAGCCGGTGACAACGCGGCCATGGTTCATGGCCCACACCTGCCTGCGCTGCTCACCTCCGCGCACGCGCTTGGCAGACGACGCAAACGCCATCGCGCCACGACCAAACTTGGCGTTTGCGCGATCCATGACGTCCGTCAATGCTTGTGACCGCGGGTCCACTTGGGCGAACAGATCGCCTTGGTGGACATCCCTTGCAGTCAGGTCCAGCAGCCCGATGCCCGCCTTCTTGTAACGGTAGTCCTCCCGCCACATTGCGTTGGTCAGGGCTTGAACCACCATGAGCACCTCGCGGGTGTCCGTGGTCGGCGATATGAAGTTAGGGGCCTTGCTGGGATGGTATTGGGGTGCCCCGGGCTTGAACGGGTTGGTGTGGAGAAACACCCAATCCCCACCGGCCTGCAACGAGCGCCCCCGGAGCGTCTCGCAGGCCCGCTGGGCGAAGGTGGCAACGGCTTGTTGGAGCGCTTCTAAGGCCACGACCTCTTTACCGAACGAACGGGATACCACGATCTGCTGCCGGTCCGGCTCCACTTCTTCCAACGATGAGCAGGCGATGCCCCAAAGCTCGCGCTGAGTGCGGGCCAACGTCACGCCATACCGCGCCCGCAACGTCTCGCTGTCCGCGTGGACCAGGTCAGCCGCGGTAAGCACGCCCTCAATTCCCAGTCGGGCAGTGAGCTTGCGGCCCGCGCCCCAGACATCTTCGACGGGAAAGCGTTCCAACAGGGCGGAGCCGGGCAGGGCGGTCATGACACCGTGCGCCGTCCTCTTGGCGGCCTTGTTGCCCAGCTTGGCCAACGTTTTCGACGGGCCAATGCCGACGCAGCACGGAATCCCGGACCACTGCAGAATCCGCGCGCGGGCCTCAGCCCAGAGCTCATCTCGGCCTCGGCCTATTCAGGCTTCCTGTGTTGCACAGCGTGGGGCCCGAAGACAGACTGAGCCATCCTGCTCCTTGAAAAGCCGTCATGGGCACTCAGAAGCCTCCGGAGTCTTTACATCGGGTATTTCTCTCTTTTGACGGTCACGAGTATTCGGCCACGATCTGGCGCGGTGGAGGGTTTCAATGGCGCCTGCTATCCGTTGAGGTTCCGGCAGCGGGGTGCCGGGAAGTGGTGTTTCCAGATTTTGAATCGTGCCGCCTAGCGCTGCACGCCGCTGAGGAAATCGCGCGAAAGATACTGGAAGGCCGATCCGGCGCTTAGGGGTTACCTAAACGGGTAACATTGGCTGGAGGTCCAACGTCACATGCTCTAGGGGGAGCGCACATGGCGATTCGAACGTTGATTTTTCTTCTCGGTTTCACCGTGCTTCCGTTCTCCGCGGCTGGGTCCCAACCGTTTGCTGTCACCCCGAGTGGCACACCCGAGGCGGTGTTCTCAGCGAAGGCATCGGTGGCGGCGTCCCGCCTGTCCAGCAAATGCATGGATGTCCAATGGACGGTGGTGAGCAGCAGCGATACCGAAGTTGTCTGCGAGTCGCCGTTGAGCACAGGCCAGTCCATCATGGGTCAGATACTGCTCGGCAACAGCTACTCCACGCCACCTCGGCGATTTTTCCGCTTCAACGTGAGTGAGCTGTCCGGCGTCTCGCGTGTGCAGGTGTCGGGCTGGATGGAAACCCAGATGGCCTTCGGCCAGATGCAGCGCGCTCCTTTTTCAGGGGCGGACTTCCACAACAGCATCATGAACTTCCTGATCAGTGCGGGAGGCGCGTTCCCCGCAGGAACGACCTTCCCCAACCACACCGTGCTCGGAGTTCTAGGGAAAGTCGCTCCGCGCGGCAGGGCTGCTGTCTACGAGGTGGCTGAGGTGACGCCTGGTGGAGCCGCGGACCGAGCGGGCCTCAAGGCAGGAGACGTCATCACCTCCGTGGCCGGAAAGAAGTTCAAGACCGATGGTGACTTCCTGGATGCCTTGGCAAAGGCAACCAAGGCGCCGACCTACCAACTCGATGTCACGCGCAGCGACGCTGCAATGCCGCTCACCGTCGACCGGGAATACCGTCCCACCGCCACTCAGGTCGTCAGCGTCGTTGAAGAGCCCGCCCCGGTGCCCGCACCCGTAGCACCAGCCCTTTCGGTTGCCGATGAGTTGGCCAAGCTTCTGAAGCTCAAGGAGCAGGGTATCCTGACGCAGGCCGAGTTCGATTCTCAAAAGAGCAAGCTGTTGAACCAATGAGCATTCCGTCCACCCATTCCGTAGCCCGGGCCGGACGGTGGTTTCGATCATCAGAAGAACCCTGACGCGAAGCGATGGACCAGTTTGAAGGCGTAGTGTTGGACTACTTACGGGCTGATCGGGCGCTGTTCGTCAACAGTCAATGCTGTATCCAGCTCAACGAGGGAAAGAACCCAGACACCAGCGGGCCGCATTGGTATTGCGACGCCCTTGCAGTGAGCTTCAAAGAGCTAGCAGCCTACCGCTGTGAGATCACGTATGCCGCCCGTGCCCCGTCCCTGCTAGCGCGCTTGAGGGCCTGGGACGAACACTGGTCAGGCTTGCGCGCAGCGCTCTTCCGGGACAGCGGTGTGCCCTTGGCCTGGAAGGCAAGGCCTTGGCTGTTTGTTCCGCAAGCTCATGCAACCCGAGTCCGCGCCAGCGTCGAAGCGTTTGCCCACCTACCCAAACCTCGGATCACCTGTTTGGAAGAAGTGGTCCCTTGGCGATACCGTTCTTGGGATCGCGGGCCCTACGTCGACCCAGCGCCATAAAGGGCGCTCCAAGTAACGTTCGGCCGAGCCATTGCAGGGAGGGCTCAGAAAGACGGGGGCCTGTCTCGCAAGCGCGTTATCGGATATAACCAAGGCGTCCTTATCTGACCGAGTATCTCAATGGCCTTCACTACCCTCAAATCGCTCGATGCTGAGATCAAACAGCTGGAAGCCCAGAAAAAACTGGTCGAGAAACGCGACGGAGAGGTGCCCAAGGCGCTCGCAGTGCTCCAAAGGTATGCGAAGGTCCTCACTCCCGCGCAGCGGCGGCAGGTCGCCAAACTCATCGGAGAAACGATCAACGCCGAGCCGGCGCGCGCGCCCAAGGCGGGCACTGGATCGTTGAAGGGCCGCAAGCTCGGCAAAGTCGCCGCGAAGTATCGGCTTCCGAGCGGTGAGACCTGGGCGGGCCGTGGCCTGACCCCCAAGGCCTTCACCGCGTGGGCCAAATCCGCCGAAGGCAGAACATGGGCCAAGGCAAACCCGGGTGCAAAGTTTCCGGCGGCCGATGGCGCGGTGACCAAATCGCCAACCAAGGCAGTCAAGAAGGTGACCAAGGCGGTCAAGAAGGCGAGCAAGGCCAAGCCGATTCGGAAGGCCGCCAAGAAGGGCACGGCGAAGGCAGCTTCTTAACACATGCACGAAGGCCTCGCCGATGCCGGCACCAAGGCGTGGCTGCTGCGCAAGCGTTGCTTGATGTCGCCAATGGGACGCTCTTGGAACTCGTGGCGTTCCCTACGAGTCGCGCCAGGAGGGTGTCCCATGACGCGCTTGTAGGCGCGACTGAACGCTGCCTGCGACGCGTAGCCCAGACGCTCTGCCACTACTTCGATGGACAGGCTTTGGTGGATCAGCCACTGACTCGCCAACTGCATTCGAAGCTCAGCCATGTATCGCGGGGGCGCGGTTCCAATGGCGGTCTGGAACCGGTCTGCAAAGAGAGGCCGTGAGATGTTAGATTCCGCAGCCAGCGCTGCGACGGTCCAGTCACGCCCAGGGTCTCTGTGCAGGGCAAGCAACGACAGCGATAGTTTAGGGTCGCGCATGGCATGACCAGGCCTGATGGTCCGTCGCAACCGCGCTCAACCCGGTCACGGACGATCATGGCGGCGACTGCATCCGCCAGCCGGGCGAGTATGCCCGCAAAGCCATTACGTCCGAAGCACACCTTGCGCTTCATCGCGTTGACCATCGGCAACAGCCCAATGAACTGAGCGGCGTTGCCATCGGCCAACATCACCGCCGGCATCACCTTGCTCAACCCTTGCATGCCCCCAGATCGAACACCATGCATCCGTGGCAGAGCACGGCGCTTGGCACGGCATGGTCGCTCGGTCACATGTCTATCCCGTTCACGGTGTCGCCTAGTGGAGCGGCATCTATCGTTTCCAGGCACTGGACGGGATGGTCCTTGGGTTGCACGTGCGGTGCCGGATCAGGCCGAGAGTGCCGGCGGGATGGTGGTCGCTGCTGTGCAGTCCTCCATCGCAGCGGGCGCCGCCTTGGGCGGTCTCGTGTTTGGGCTGGGCGGCATCGTTGCAGCCCTCACCGTGGCTGGGGCGGTGATGCTCCTCGCCAGTCTGCTCACTGCGTTGCGGATCAGGGTGAGTTCGCCGACGTTGTCGGCAGGTGCGGCGTTTCACATCTAGTTGTCATCAGCTATGAGCGGCTGCGTGAACCAGTCCTAGCGCCAAGCACCAAGCAAACCAGCAGGCTAAGGAAAAATGAGGGGGCGCTGGCATGTGAGCATTGCCGGCTCGTATCAACCTTCGAAAAGTTGTGGGCCGACCTTGGGCGGCCCTTTCTTATGCCCTCGGATCTTTGGGCCTCCCGCGTGCGTTTTATTTAACACGAGCAGGAAACGGCTGATTCTTGGTCCCGCTGATTGAATGGACCGCCAGTCCCCAGCGATGCACGATCTCCGAAAGGGCAAGCTGCCTCACTGACTTCGCGGGACTGTGGCTTCACCTTCAGCGCTTGCCAGTGGCCGCGTCATAGCGCGCGTTGACCTGGTTCCAGTTGACCACTGGCCACCATGCCTTGATGTAGTCGGCGCGTTTGTTCTGGTAGTGCAGGTAGTAAGCGTGCTCCCAGACATCCAACGCCAGCAGCGGCGTGCCACGTTCGGTGACCACGTCCATCAGCGGATTATCCTGGTTGGGTGTGGTGGTGATGGCGAGCGAGCCATCCGGCTTGAGGATGAGCCAGGCCCAGCCCGAGCCGAATACTCTGGTCGCCGCTTCGGCGAACTTGGTCTGAAACGCTTCCTGGGAGCCGAAGGTCTGCACGAGTTTGGCTTTCAGCACCGGGGACGGGCTGCCGCCTTTACCCACCGGGGCCATCAACGTCCAGAACAGACTGTGGTTGTAATGACCGCCGGCGTTGTTGCGCACCGCCGCGTCATACCGCGACACGCTGGCTTGGATATCTTCCAACGAAGTCGTGGCTAAGGCGGGGTAGTCCTTTACCTTGGCGTTGAGGTTGTTCACGTAGGCCTGGTGATGCCGATCGTGGTGGATGTCCATCGTCCGCGCGTCGATCGCCGGTTCCAAGGCGTTGTTGGCGTAAGGCAGCTCGGGCAACGAGAACGGAACATTCTTCGACTCACTAGCCGAAGCCAGATTGGCAGTGAGCAACAGGGCCGTCGCGAACAGCGAGGTGAGGGCGAGTCTTCTCATCAATGATTCCTCCAAGAATTGGGAGCTGTGCTCCCGGAATACCCGTAATCCGGGTGATAGAAAGGCCCGCAGTCCGCATCAGTTCAGGGGTCTACTTGGAACGCGCCGGCCGCGGTTAACAACGAAATCAACGACCCCGACTAGCAGCAGCGAAAGCCCTACCAACGGGAACAGAAAGCCGCCCACGCACAGCAGCGCGAACACGATGGTCACGGTCCGCCGTTCCTTCGGTAGTGGCGGCACTCCAATTCCGCCAAGCGGCCGGCGCTTCCACCACATCACTGCTCCGCTGATGCACAGAAGCGCGATGCCAACGCAGGCAAGGATCAACAACAGGCGATTGAACGTGCCGTACTCCTGACCCAAGTGCACGTTGATGCCCCATTCGAGCCCGCGCCCCAACGCGCCGTAATCGGCATAGCCCATGTCCAGCAGCACTTGGCCGCTGTACTGGTCCAGGTGCACCACCCGCTGGTCGGCCAGTTCTTCTGGGTACACCGAAGCGGTGTACACGCCCATCGGGCCACGCGGCAGCGACACGCTATAGCCAGGTGCGAGCGCAAGCGCAGTGAACCGCTGCACGGCTGCGTCGATGCCGATGGCGCCCAGCTGGGGTGACAGGTCGCCGAGTGCACCAGCCCCGTGTGCTTCGTGCCCGGTATGTTTGTCGGCAGGGCCGTGCCGACCGTGTGGCGGGGCCGACACCGGCAGCTGCGCCTGTTCCATTGACCAGGTGGGTGCGGTGGTATCGGCCAAGCGTTGCTGGGACATTGGCACCTGCACCCGCACGCCGGCAGGGTAGCCATAGTCCTGCCCGTTGGCCCATGCGTTGACCTGCTTGCCCCATATCACCGACCACGGCATGCCGGTCATCGCAAGAAACAGCAGCACTAGTCCGACCCAGATGCCTGTCACCGCGTGCAGGTCGCGCCAGAACAGTCGCTGGGCCGGCCGGCCACGCACGGTAGTAATCCCACTCTTTTGCCCCCGTGGCCACCACAGGTAGACGCCAGTAAGCACAAGCAGGATGGACCAGCCAGCGGCGATCTCGATCAATGCGCTGGCGTAGTCGCCTAGGAGATCGAGACTGTGCAACCGCCGCACGATGCCCGAGAACGTGCCCTTCTCCGGCAAGTGCCCAAGCACTCGTGCCGAACTGGGATCGACGTAATAGACCTCGCGCCGCCCGTCAGGTTCCAGCGTTCCGATCTCGACGCTACCATCGCCGCGCTCTGGCATGGTATATCGGAACGCTGTCCCGGCGGTGGCAGCGGTTACCGCCGCGATATGGGCGCTGGGGAGTGCAGGCGCACCCTGAGACGTCCCTGCCACCTTCAAGTCGCGGTGCACCCAGCGGTCGATGGGCTTTTGGTAGAGATAGACGGCGCCCGTCAGTGCCAGCCAGACGATGAAAGGCAGCACGAACAGCCCAGCATAGAAGTGCCACCGCCACACCGCGGGATAGAAACGCCGTCGTTCCGGCTGGCGTGCAGTTGGGGTGGCGTCCATGTCAGAGTTCCCGAGTCCAGCTCAGGTAAACCGCGCGGCCATCGCCTGGTGAGTATCCGGAAGAGCCGCTGTCGTACCAGGCATATACATAAAATCGGTCCGTGGCATTTTTCAGCTGCAAGGCAAGGCTGTTTCGCTCATCCAGACGGTAAGTCGCGCTCAGGTTCAACAGGGCGTAGCCGCCGTAGCGGCCTAGTGTATTGGTGCGCTCAACGAAGTAGTCACCTTGGCCATTGCCCCAAGCACTGAAAGTCCAGTCGGCGTTTGGCGCATATTCCAAGCCTGCGCTGGCCAGCCAATTCGGCACGTTCTCGATCTGTCGACCACGGGTCTGCGGCGCACTCGGGTCCGGTGCCTCAATCACAGCCTTCTGCCGCGAGTAGGAAGCCCAAGCGCGCCACTGCTCATTTGCCTGCCATGTCACCTGGGCATCCCAGCCACGGCGAAGGGTTTCACCCACGTTGCTAACTTCATTGCTGCCCACTGCCCCGTTGACGCCAAGGACGGTTGCCACTTCGTCCGATGCGCGCTGTTCCCAGTAGGCCAAGCGGGTCTGTAGGCCTTGTACGGGAGTCCACTTGAGGCCGGTTTCCCAGCCTTCGTTGATCGAGGGGGACAGGTTGCCGCTCTGAGCGCGGTAGGCGCCGTTGCCACTGCCGATCTGGAATGTGCGGCCCCAGTTCGCATACGCGATCGTGGTCGCTCCTAGGTCATAGGACGCGCTCAACTTAGGCTGTTTGATCAGTCCGTAGCCATAGACCGGCGCACGCGTGGCGGCAGCCACGTTGAGGAAGTCGCCGTAGATTCGGTCCACGCGGTAGGCTGGCACGATCTTCAGTGCGTCGATCGGCCTGATCACGGCCTGCACGTAAGCGCCGCGGGTGTCGAGGTCAAAATCCCAATCGCGTAGCGTAGCTTGGCGTTCGCGCACCACAGTGCGATAGCGACGAGCCTTATTATCCTGCCATTGTCCATCTACGCCTGCGTCCAGTACGAACTCGGCAAGGGTCGTGGTAGGGCGCCAAGTGGTGTTGAGGATAAGCCCACGGTGGGTTTCGTCGTTGAAGCGCTCCTGCTGCGCGCCTCCAGCGGTAAAGGTTACCCAGCGCTGATTGCGGTAGTCATTCTGGTAGGCCTTTGCATTCCAGCTCCAGTCAGTGCCTAGCGTGCCGTCGAGATGCAGCGCGGTCTGGACTGTCTCACGTTCGCTGCGGTCATCGCGGGCGTAATCGGGCGACTGCTTCGGATTGGCCCGCGCTTCCAAGTCGCTGAGGTAGCCGGCTTCCAGTGCGGTGTTCTTGTAATACCGGCTGGTGAGGCCAGCGCGCCATTGGCCGTCTGGGTCGGCATAGAACCACTTGCCGGCGAAGCTGCGCTGCGTGCCATTCGCGTGGTCGCGCTCACCGTCCGTGCCACGCCAACCAACGAAGTAGTTCTGCGACCAGGCACCAGTCTCAAATCCCTTCGCCAGTTGAATATCTTCGGTGCCGAAGCTGCCTACGGTCACGCTAAGCTGGCCATCGTTGCCGCCTCGGCGGGTGAGTACGTTAACGTCACCGGCGATAGCGTGCAGGCCGTACCGCGCGTCGTTGGTCCCGCGCACGATCTCCATCGCGCTGATATCCAGTGGGAAAACTGCATCCAGGTAAGGCATGCCGCCTGCGTTGTCGTTGCTTGGGATGCCATCAATCAGCAGCTTGACCGCATTGATGCGACCTTCGCCATTGAAACCGCGGAAAGAAAAGCGGCCGGCATCGGAGCCCATCTTGAATTGGGTGACCTGCACACCCGGTGCATTCATTAGCAGCTCCCAGCTATGGTCGACCTTCTGCTGTTGCAGCAGATCGCCACCAATGATGTCCACAGAGGTGAATACGGAACGCGCTGAGAGCTCGCGTTCGGCAGCGGAGCGCGCCTGCACGGTGCCCAGGGTTAGCACGGTTCCGTCCTGAGCAGCTGCCAGTGATGGAGCTAGCGCGGTGCAGGCGATTGCGGCCACGATGGCTTCGGTAAGCAGGCGTGTAGAGAGAAGTTTTTTCATTTTCCACAACATCAATATGCCGCGGCCAGAGGAGGGCCGAGACAAGCAGAAGAGCCGGCGTTTGAGCCGGGTGTCAGTAGGGGAGGGCAGCTTCCAGGTTCGCGTCTATTTGCCCCAGGTCTATTGGGGAACGAGAAAGACGTGCACTACCTAAAAGGCGCATTGCGCCTCAGGTCGCGGGCTGGATCAGCAGGTGAGGGCAGACGGTGGGCCGCGGGCCCCAAGCGTGCCCGGAGCACGGATGCGCCGTCTATCGACCAAGCCGAACAGGGCACGGAAGACCGCCGACCAGATGGCCATCGCCAAGAGCAGCGCCACGAGCAGGCTGATCATCCGCGCAGCGATCAGACAGTATTCGCAGTCCACGCCCATCTCGTGCTCGGCATGTGGGTCAGCTGACTTCTGCGATGGTGTTGTGTCAAAAGCTGCTGTATCCGAAGACTCCGACACCATTGGCATGGCGTGGTGAATGCCATGCCCCATGTGATGCGAATCAGCCGCCTTGGGTGCCATTGGTTCTACGTACGAATGATGCCTTGCATGTGTATCGGGTGCGTGTGTCGCACCGAGCGCCGGGTGCGCAATCGCCCGGCTAATCAATGGAGCGACAACCAATAGCAGCATCGATAGGCATGCCAAGGTGTGGGTCCAGCGGTAGAGGGCAAGGGGGCGCACAGCCCCGATATTAAGGGATGCGAAGAGGACGCAGGCGCTAGCTGTCGCCAAATTGATCCTCCGCGACCATTTGTCGCACTTGCTTCCCTCTCTCAAAATTCCACGCTGCACGGCTGTCTGTGGGTCGCACCAGGGCACCCAAAAGCGGCGCGTCGTGGTGCCGAATATGGGACATGCATGCAACCGTTGACTACCTACCAGGAGGTAGGTAAAGTGTGGTTTAGAGATTCGAACCTGAGGAGAACTGATGGCCCTTGGCACACGCGAAGCACTGATTCGGACTGCTGAGCAGCTGATGCGTACACGCGGCTACTCCGCGTTTAGCTACGCGGATCTGTCAGAGTCGGTGGGCATCCGAAAGGCAAGTATCCATCATCACTTTGCGACGAAGGAGGATCTAGGCAAGGCACTCGTGGAGGAGTACATCGAGCGCGTTCGAGTCGAACTGGGGCGGATTGAGATGCAGCACGGGCATGTCATCGGCCGCCTCGAAGCCTTCCTCCACATCTTCAGGTCGAGCGCCGAGGGCGGTCTCCTCCCGCTTTGCGGCGCCCTAGCTGCCGAAATGTCGGCATTACCGCTGAGTTTGCAGCAGCTAACGCAACGCTTCTTCGGCATGCAGTTGAGCTGGCTCTCCAGAGCGCTAGAGCAAGGCATCGAGCGAAACGAGATTCCCGAAGGCAGCGGAGCCAAGCACAAAGCGTTCCTGCTGTTGAGCATCCTGGAGGGGTCTTGCTTTATCAACTGGGCGACCAAGGACGAAGATCCGTTGAGCCCTAGCGTTGTGCGGCTCATCGTAGAAAACGCCTGAAACGCCTACTGCTCTTCTGTCGTAGAGGGGAGCAGGTTTCTTTTTGTTAAAGAAACCTACCTACTACAAGGTAAGTGGGTGTCAACATATCAATGGAGATGGCAATGAAAACAGTGATGGTGGAAGTCTGGTCGGACTTCGTTTGCCCATGGTGCTGGGTTGCAAAGAAGCGGTTCGAGAAGGCAGTCAATTCGTTGGCCGGCCAGGTTCAGGTCGTAGTAACCAACAAAGCCTATCGACTCGCCAAGGGAATGAGGCCGATGGACTACAAGACCGCACTGCATCAGAAGTTGGGCGGTGCAGCCGGCGCTAATCGGATGATGGCCGCGGTCAGCACCAACGGGCTCCTTGAAGGCTTGGTCTACAACTTCGACACCATGCTTTTCGGAGACACGAGCGCTGCTCACGCATTGATCAAGAGCATTAGCTCGCCCGAGGTCGCCGAACTGATGGCCGAGCGTATCTACAAGGCGGCGACCACAGACGGGCTCAACATTTTCGACCAGGACGTGCTGGCTTCGCTGGCCAAAGAGGTGGGTGTGACCGATACCCTCTTTGAGTTCGATTCGGCACGCGTCTCCACCGAGATCGACCGCGATGAGCTGGAAGCGAGCCGCATCGCCAATGGTGTTCCTTTGTTCCTATTCAACGGCAAGGTCTTTGTCTCCGGCGCGCAGGAAGCAAACGTGTTCGAGCGGGCAATTCTGGATGCGGCACGAGAGATGCCCGAAGCGATGAGCGGCGCAAGCGAAGGCGAGAGCTGCGGCATCGACGGATGCACGCGCTGATCAACCGGGTGCTTCGGCAGCCTATCCACCCATGTATCCCAATCAAGCCGCGCCCTCGGGCGCTCGGCAGATCCCTCGCGCGTAGCGCGCATTTAGAGAGGAACTATAAAATGACCAACAAGCCCAATGGCATCGACGTCGCCGCTCTCCAGCAGTTTGCGAAAGGTGTCTCTGAAGATGCATCCAAGCGCAATGCCCGCTTCAACGTGAAGACAAAGTGGCATGGACAGACCCGCTCGGTTGCGACGGTCAACCACTACTCCATGGCTGGCGTGAAGCACGGGCGCCACTTCGAGATTGCAGCGGATGAGCCGACCGAACTGCTCGGTCAGAACTCGGCTCCCAATCCGCAGGAGCTGCTCATGGCAGCCCTCAATGCCTGCTTGACCGTGGGCTACGTCGTCAACGCCGCAGCCATGGGCATCACGGTGCACAGCTTGGAAATCGAGACCGACGGCGAGCTGGACCTGCGCGGGTTCCTCGGTCTGGATGACAGCGTGAACCCCGGCTACGACGAAGTTAGCTACGTGGTTCGCCTGCACGCGGATGCCTCGCGCGAGCGTCTGGAAGAGCTGCACCAGGTTGTGACGAAGACCTCGGTGAACCGCGCCAACTTCTCCAAGGCCATTCGCATGGTTTCCACACTGGAAGTTCTGGAGGACTAAGCCCTCCGGAGAGCCTTTTCCCACCCCCACATTTGCAACAGCAGCCCCAAATCGAGGCTGTGCTCCCAATCTAGAGGCCCATCATGCGCAAGCTGTTTACCCCCTTCGACCTATCAGGCCTTCAGTTGACCAACCGCGTCGTCATGGCCCCGATGACCCGAACCCGCACGCCGGAGAACACTCCGAGCGAGCTGACTGCGCTCTACTACGGTCAACGCGCCTCTGCCGGTCTAATCATCACGGAGGGCCTTCCGGTTTCCGACGAGGGCCGTGGTTACCTGTATACCCCAGGTCTCTACACCGACGAACAGACCGAAGGCTGGCGTAAAGTCACCGATGCGGTGCATGCCAACGGCGGCAAGATTTTTGCCCAGCTCTGGCACGTCGGTAGGCTGTCGCACGTCTCGCTGCAGCCGGGCAACGTCGCGCCGGTGTCGTCGGGCGACGTGCCGGCGACCACCACGATGGTCTATGCGTGGGTCGAGCCCGGCAAGGAAGGCCCGGTGTTGCCGAGCAAGCCGCGCGCCCTGACCACCGATGAGGTCAAGCGTGTCATTCAGGACTTCGCCTCGTCTGCGCGTCGTGCGATGGATGCGGGCTTCGATGGCGTCGAACTGATGGCCGCCAACGCGTTCTTGTTCGACCAGTTCCTGAGCAGCAAGCTCAATACCCGCACCGACCAGTATGGTGGATCGATCGAGAACCGTCAGCGCCTGCTGCTGGAGACCATCGACGCGGTCGCGGCTGAAATTGGCGGCGAGAAGGTCGGCGTTCGCGTCTCCCCGTTTGGTCGCATCTAC
The DNA here is from genome assembly GCF_021605635.1 of Stenotrophomonas sp. PA-6-5C. Lineage (NCBI taxonomy): Bacteria > Pseudomonadati > Pseudomonadota > Gammaproteobacteria > Lysobacterales > Lysobacteraceae > Stenotrophomonas > Stenotrophomonas sp. PA-6-5C. Next base: position 24,430 of record NZ_WKEE01000049.1, on the reverse strand, counting down.
GACATGGAGGCCTTCGAAGGTGAAGCCGAAGCTTGGGCAAGCATGGCCTCGGCGCTGAACGAGCGGACCTTGGCGTTCGTGCACTTGAACTACCAGACCACGATCTCGGCAGCGGGCACGCCCGCCGGCTTCGGTGCTGAGTTCCGGAAGGCTTACCAGGGCACGCTGATCGGTGCAGGCGGGTTCACCCAGGAGCTGGCCGAGGCGGAATTGGCCAAGGGCGAGCTCGACCTGATTGCGTTCGGCACCAACTTCATCTCCAACCCTGACCTGGTGGAGCGGATGAAGAACGGCTGGCCGCTGGCAAAGCCTGATCCGTCCACCTTCTACGGCGTGATCGGGGCAAAGGGCTACACCGACTATCCGACCTACGATGGCGCTGGCGCCGACGCAGCAGTCGTCTGATCAACCACCCCGCACGTGCGGGCCACAGATGAGGTGTGACATGGCGACCCGTAGCACAACGACTTTCGACTTCGAGTCCGACGTCCTTGAAAGCAAGACGCCGGTGCTGGTGGACTTCTGGGCCCCGTGGTGCCCACCTTGCCGAGCCATCGCGCCTTCCTTGGAAGAGATATCCGATGAGCTTGAAGGCAAGCTCCAGGTGGTCAAGGTCGATATCGATCAGAACCCGGAATTGGCTCAGCGATTCGGGGTGCGGTCCATCCCCACCTTGAAAGTCTTCGTGGATGGCAAGATCGCCAAGGAGATCGTCGGCGCGATGCCGAAGCAGGCTTTGCACGAGCAGATCGCTCCGTTCGTAAAGGGCGAGTAAGCCACAACCGAGCGGGCGCCCTCTATGGGGCGCCCGCCTAGCAAAGAAGGTGAAGCGATGAACACGTCCGTGCCTTCATGGGCTGGGAAGGTGGAAGAAGTGAACGCCATGGGATTCAACCGCATTGCGCGCTCCACAGCCGATCCTCTTCTGCTCTACATAGGGGCACCATGGTGTCCTCCCTGCAAGACGATGGAGCCTGCATTCGCTGCCACCGCCGAGGCAATGGGCACAAAGGCCCGATTTCTCAAGGTGAATGCAGCGACGGATCCGCAGCTGTTGGACTCGTTGAAGGTCGCTGCTGTGCCGATGCTCCTGATGTATGACGACCAAGGGCGAGAAGTGGGCCGGCTCCTGGGCTCCTTGTCCGCACCGCGTATCGCGCAGTGGGCTCAGAAGCGACTCGATGGCGCACGCCAATAGTCGAGAACCGAATACTCCCAAATGTTCGAATCGGCCGTTCAAAAGTTGAGGCCGATTCAGTCTCCGCCGATCGTGCCCCAGGCCACTGCAATGCACTGGCGAAAAGAGGTCTCAGATGAATCGTGTCAAGGTTGATGTCGCCATCATTGGCGCCGGCAGTGCCGGAATGACAGCCTACCGCGCGGCCAAAGCGCATACCGACAGCATCGTGGTGATTGAAGGTGGCGTCTACGGAACCACCTGTGCGAGGGTTGGCTGCATGCCGAGCAAGCTGCTCATCAGTGCCGCAGATGCTGCTCACATGCTGGCGTTGGCGCCGAGCTTTGGCGTCATGCCTGGAGCAATCAAGGTCGACGGACGGGAAGTAATGGCCCGGGTGCGCCGCGAGCGCGATCGCTTCGTCGGCTTCGTTGTGGAGTCGGTAGAAGCGTGGCCGGAGGAACACCGGCTGTGCGGCAAGGCGACGTTCCTCTCTGCTCATGAGCTTCTGGTCGGACCGTCTATCATCGTCGAAGCTGATCGCATCGTTGTAGCGACAGGGTCCAGTCCCTTCGTTCCGGAGGGATGGCGTGAGACGCTGGGTGACAGGCTTCTTGTGAACGACGACGTTTTTGAGTGGACTGATCTGCCCAGCTCAGTGGCCGTTGTTGGCAGCGGGGTCATCGGCCTTGAGTTAGCACAGGCCCTGCATCGCCTTGGAGTGACGGTTCGCCTTTACGGTCGCAGTCGCTTCATCGGGCCGCTGAGCGACCCAGTAGTTGCGGCGGAGGCTACACGCATCTTCTCTGAAGAAGTTCCTGTGAGCCTGGGCGCAAAGGTCACACCCTCGCTCACCGAGGATGGTCGAGTGTTAGTGGTCTCCGAGAATTCTGAGGGTGTTCGCAGCACCGAGACGTTCGACTTCTTGATTGCCGCGACAGGTCGTAAGCCGAACATGCTCGGAATCAGCCTGGACAATGCCGGTATCGGTTTGGACAGCTACGGGTTGCCCATCGTCGACCGCGCTACCGGTCAGAGCACTTGCCCGCACATCTTCGTTGCCGGGGATGCCAATGGGATGGCCGATATCCTTCATGAGGCCGCAGACGACGGCCGCATCGCAGGCGACAACGCGGGCCGCTATCCAAACGTGCGCCCACGCCCGCGCAGGGCGCCTCTGGGGATCGTATTTTCCAACCCCCAGATCACGATGGCGGGCGCTACCTTCCGGCAGTTGACCGAGAGCGGCGCCACGTTTGAGGTTGGAGAGGCATTGTTCGCTGATCAGGGGCGCAGCCGGGTCATGCTGGAGAACCACGGAGTAATCCGTGTCTACGCCGACAGCGCCGCAGGAACCTTCTTGGGTGCGGAGATGGTCGGCCCATCGGCCGAACACATTGGCCACCTGCTGTCATGGAGCATTCAGCGGGGAGATACCGTCCAGCAGATGATCGACAGTCCGTTCTATCACCCGGTCGTCGAGGAGGGAGTGCGGACGGCGTTGCGTCAAATACAGCGCAAGCTGGTCATCCCGCCGCCGGCGCCGGAAAGCTGCTTGGACTGCCTGCCAGGCGCGTAGGTTGGAGTCGCGGTCACAGTAGGGGCGCAAGCAGATCGTTATGGGACCTATACGTGCTGTTAGACATGATTGGGCGAGGATCGCTGTCCAGCGCCCACCGAAGGCGGTATCCATCCCCTGGCTGTGCTGATGGCTTCGGTTCCCAACGTTCGGCACACATTTTGAATATGAATATTGAGGATGTTCGTGCCGGACTCGGTGGCTAACCCGAGAGTTTCTCAACTAATGCTCCGGCAGTGACCCATCTCCCTTCCGTGATAGGGTAAAGCAGTTCGGATCAGCCATAGTTGGCCAAACGCCCACGAGACCGATCAGTCGATCGATGCTCGTGGGCGTCAACGAAGATCAGCCGAGAGTTTCACCAAGCCACTGTTCCACGCTCCTCGGCGCGATACCAAACAACGTCTGCGCACTGGTGTCGTGAGGGATCGTATTGGTCGGACTGCTTTGCAGTGCGCCGTAGAAGGCGGCAATGGCAGCGGACGCAGGACCGATCAGCGGTTCAATCATCGCCCCGAATGCTTGGGGCGTGATGCTCTCAAAGGCGACATCGCGCCCCAGGTGGCGCTGGAAGCCTGTTGCGACATCGTTCCCGATCAGCCCTGGCAGCTGGCCAACCCCCACAACGCCACTGACCGACGTCTGCTCGAAGAGACGCTCAGCAACCTCGGCTACGTCCAAGTGTGAGCTCCAGGACACCGGTTGGTCCGACCGCAGCGGGTACCGCAACACCCCCTCAGTCTGTGTTGGCCCGAAGACCATCGGCAGCAGTAGGTTTTCCAAGTAAAGGCGCGGTGCGACGACGGCATACGAAACGCCGGTGCTGCGAACACCCTCAATCAAGATTGCCATCGCCGAATCAGCCGGGGCCTGCAATGGCGAGTCAGGCTCATCGACAATGATACCGCTGGTGGAGATCACCACCCGCCCGGGCTTGGCCAGGTCAACCGCTCGGGCAATGTTGCGTGCGTAGGTTGCACGGCTGCCCTCGTCTGTCTGAGGCAGGTGAATGAACACCCCATCCGCACCACGGTAAGCCTCAACCAGAGATTCCACGGATGCATTGTCAATGCGAACGGTCTGTGTTGCAGCCAGTGCCTCGGATGCGCGCACTGCACCGACGGCGTTTTTTCCGGCCGCCGAGAGGCGCTTGAGTAGCGGTCCGCCTTGAGCGCCGGAGGCACCATGAATGATATAGGTCATCGTCTTCTTCTTCGTCAGGCCTTGAGGAGGCGGGTGGGCAAGCATCGAATCGCACGCGGGTGAAAGCCAATCTGGGAACGCGGGGTGAAGATGTTATTCTTGGCCAAAGAGCACAGGGTTTCACGGTCAATATGCCCATGTTAATTGTCATTATTGGACAAGAAAGGCAGGATGCCGATGGCTAGGCGAAAGGAGCAGCGCGGCATGGATATCGGGCAGCTGCCCTATCATCCCCAAGCCGGCTATCGGTTCGACTTGGAGATCCTTGCCTTCTCCGAGCTGCGTCGTCGTGCGGGCGCTGAAATGCTCGAGTTGGCGCACCGTTATGAGTTCTACACCCTCGTCGGTGTTACCGAAGGGGCCTGTACTCACCGTATTGATTTCGAATTTGTGCAATGCGCACCCAATACGGTGCTCGCGTTAACGCCGGGGATGGCGCACAGCTTTGGCCCGCCAACCGATTGGGAGGGCTGGATTGTTGCGTTTCGTCCAGAGTTTGCCTGGCCCACGGCCTGCCCAGGTGCGGAAAAGAGTTGCCGCATACTTGAAGGACTGGGGAGCGTGATACGACTGACGGCGAAAGAGATGCGGGTCGTCACCGGATGCATCATGCAGATGCAGGACGACGCAGGCCTCGATGACTCACCGGAAAGCGTGCATGCGTTGCTACGCCATCAGCTCCATACTGCACTGACGCGGATCCGCATGGCAGATGAGCGCGGCGATGGGCGGGTGAAGCTCCCTCGTCCAGCTGGAAGTAGATTCAGAGAGTTCGAGCGATTGGTTGAAGAGAAGCACAGGGATTGGCATCAGGTCTCTAGCTACGCAAAGGCCATGGGATGTGCCGAAAGGACGCTGACGAGAGCGACGCTCGACGCTGCAGGCATGAGCCCCAAGGCTTTCATCGCCGCGCGGCTGGCACTCGAAGCCAAGCGCTTGCTGACGCATACGGAGTTGAAGGTGCTTGAAGTCGCTGAACAACTGTGTTTCAGCGACACCCCTAATTTCATCAAGTTCTTCCAGCGCGAGGTGGGATGTACACCTGCAACCTTCCGTCAACGTCAGACGCAGGCCGCGTAGAAGTATCCATTGGCAGATGCAGTAGGTCCGTTCGCCGTAAGGAGGCGCCTGCATATTGCAGGCGCTCCGGTGCGGCTTAGACGACTTTGCAGCGTCCCGCCAGGCCAGACAACGCGATATCGCTGATCAGCGCCGTTGGCGCAGCGCAGCCTGCGCCGAGGATTGTCACATCAAGCCCAGCTGCCTCGGGCGACAGCGCCGTGTGCGTGATGCAGTGTTGGGTCATCATGCCGACTAGACAAATGTCGGAGACATTCTGGGCGGCCAGGGTTTGGCCCAGCGGTGTGCCAAGAAAGCTGTCGGCTTGCTGTTTCTCGATCACTACGCAGCCGTTCAGTGCCTCAGCGATGGCCGGGTGCAACTCGGCACCCACCGTGCCTTTAGCCAAAAAAGGACCGTCGCTGGGCGTGAAGTGCTGGATACCTATCACCACCTCACCGGCCTGCTTGGCTTGCGCGATGGCGTCCAACGCTGCCGACAAAGCCTGCTCGCTGTTCTCAAGCGTGAGGCGGCCGCCGGGGAAGTAGTCGTTCTGGATATCCACGACAATCAGTGCAGTCTTCATGGTGTGTTCCTTTAAAAAGTGATGGTTTCGCCGTCTTCCGGGATCAGCACGCTGTCCTGGATGGACTTCTCGACGGTGTAACGGCGCAGATCAGCGCGGGAAACGGTCATGTGATTCACCGCATCCATATGCACGGCGACGATCTTTGCCTTAGGGGCCAATGCATGAACACGAGAGGTGTCATCAACGCCCATGATGATGCCGGTGTCGAAACCTTTGACCCGTGCGTCGCCCGTGTTCAACACGATGACATCCGGGGTATAGCGCTTGATCGCATCCTGCACGTCGCCGGTCCAGACGGTGTCACCAGCCAGATAAATGGTCGGTTCACCGGCTTTCTCAAAGACAAAGCCGGTCACACTGCCCAGCAGCGTCGCCAGCGGCTCCACTTTGAACATTGCGGCTGAGCCATGTTGGGCAGCAACACGCGAGATCTTCACGCCACCAAACATTTCGTGGGTCGGAAGAATCCGGACATCTTCAAACCCCTTACCGCGAAGCTGAGCAGCGTCGGCCTCGTTCTGAACGAACATGGTCATCTGACGCGGTATCAGCGTCTCTGCGGCCGGGTCCCAGTGATCCAAGTGGGTGTGGGTCAACAGCACGGCATCCACGTCCTTGAGTACCTGGGCCACATCGAACGGGAGCTCGACAGTCGGGTTGCGCAGTTCGCTGCGATAGGTGTCCGGGAAGCCGGGGTAGGCCCCTTTGGTGGCCAGCATCGGATCAACCAAGAGCACCGTGTCGCCATAGGCGATCTTTGCCGTGGCGTTTCGGATCTGTTGGATAGACGTGGTGCTCGGCGGGTTGCCTGCGGCGTGTGCATTGGTCTGGAGGCCCAGGGCCAGCAGGGTTGCGACGGCGAGTGACATCATTTTCATGGCGCAATCTCTGTGTGAATGTGTAAGACAGAGCTTGACAGTTCCGTGGTGATTGCAATACTGGCCCGCGGGACTAACATCGATTAAATCAGGCCATGATCAACCGTTGCGCGACAGAACCAGTTCACCGCCCTATTGAGGTGGTAGTCGTTGCCCCACGGGGCATCAGCGCCTTTCACCTGTCCGTGCCGTTGATGATCTTCGACATCCACTCGGAGGAGCGCGCCTTGTTCAATGTCCGCGTTGCTGCTGAGGAGCCCTTGGTAACCCTGAGCGGGGGGCAAGTGGGAGTGAGCGCCAGCGGGGGCTTGGAACTGCTGGACGAAGCAGAGGTGGTCATCATTCCAGGATGGGCGGATCTGGGAAATGCGCCCAGCAACGAGTTGAAAAGCAAGCTCATCGCGGCGAATCGTCGTGGGGCGCATGTGGTCGGGCTCTGCTACGGCGCCTACGCATTGGCCTATGCCGGGCTACTGGATGGACGCCTAGCTTCGACCCACTGGCTTGCCGAGGACGACTTTCATAGACGCTTTCCCCGCGTGAAGCTCGACATGAACGCGCTTTATGTTGACGAAGAGCGCGTGGTGACCTCTGCTGGGACCGGTGCGGCGTTGGATTGCTGCATGTATCTGGTCAGGAAGCTCTGCGGTGCGCGGGAGGCCAACAAAATCGCGCGCCTGATGGTCCTGCCACCCCATCGTGAGGGAGGTCAGTCCCAATACATCGAGCAGCCGGTTCCCGCCTCGCCGCAGGATGCTCTGTTGAGCGCGTTGCTCGACCACATGCGTGAGAATCTGCAAGCGGATCAATCGCTCGATGAACTGGCCAGCCGGGTAGCGATGAGCAGGCGGTCGTTCACCCGGCGATTCCATAAAGCCACCGGCATGACAGTGGGCGCTTGGCTGGAAGCCGAGCGCTTGCGCCGAGCAAAGGAGCTGCTTGAATCTACCGATCTATCGATTGAAAAAGTAGCCGAACAATCCGGCTATCGCACGTCCGTGGCGTTCCGACAGAGCTTCAATCGAGCATTCCATATCAGTCCGCGCGGGTGGCGGCGGACGTTCTCACTGGAGAACTAAAGGTTCTGATTCCGGGCTCAGAGTGGCTAAGCCGCGCGATAGCCTGAAAAGGGGGGGGGGAGGGAGGCTTCGCTGCATGGACACTCGCTGGCCTAGGCGCTTCAGCCTTCGGTGGGTCCTGTGGTCACAGTCCTGTTGCCATGGTCATTCCTTCGCTAAGCGAGGGCGGTGAAGAAGCCCATGGATAAGCACGCCGGCAACCATCGCAGCTGCGAACACGAGTGCGAACGGTTGACCCGTCGCCAACAGGGCGACGGCTGGGCCAGGACATACGCCCGCCAACCCCCAACCAATGCCGAACACTGCCGCACCGATCACCAGATTGCGATCGATGGCTCGGCGCTGCGGTACATGTAGCGCAGCAGCAAGCAGGGGGGTATTCCGTGCACGCGCCCACCGATAGGCGATGGCAGATCTGATCTGGCCTCCACTCTCGAGCAAGCTCTGTCGACACTCCCTCTCCATATGCGGAGAGGTTCTGGTAGGCCACTGACTCAAAGCAGAAGCGAAGCTCTAAGGACGCATACAGCAAGGAGCGCTCATCGCCTTTGGCGACGAGCTCCTTGGCGTTGCTGAGGCGGTCGGCGATGTTGTAGAGAGCCATGAGGACAGGTTACTTGCTTTGTGGCGGAGCTCAAGGCTTGTAGTCAACCGGTGACCCTCCCGCTTCCCACCGCTGCATTACCTAGCCTAGGGCCACCGGCTACATGCGTTCTCGGAGGGAACTGACCATTCGATGGGAACGCCCAATGTCAGGCTGCGATGGGCGGCTGGGCGAAGCTAGAGAAATGCGGTGGCGGCGTCGCGCTCAACGTTAGCGCCTTGGATCATCGGGGGGCCTATCGCCTATCGAGCGGCGCTGGCGTAACGGGTAGGGTAGTCGACTCGGGAGTGTACCGTCCGATCCATCAGGGCTGATGCAATGCCTGGCCTTCGCGTCGCTTCCCGTGAGCTCAAGGAAATAGGATTCCAAGGCGGCGACATTACAGCATGGACGGAAAGACACTGAGTGGCAAGGTGGATTTGCTCTTGGCGTTTGGCGGTTGCACTTCAGCGACCTTGCCCCGGTGGGCCTTCCCTCAAGTCTTCGACTCCCCCACGGTGTTGCGGCCCTCGCTTGCCTGCTCTCGCTGGCCACGCTGCTGGGTGCGGGAGACACCCGGGCCCGGGGCCATCGGTTCGCGAGCAATCCGCTCTGCCAGCGTGGAGACACTCGATGAACGCAGAACAGCACTTCGATGCCACGTCCGCCGAGTTCCAGCGTCTCTGCGGTTTGGCGCTCCTCGATGCCGGGTTCGACCCGGAACGGTTCTTCCATTCCTACGGCGACTTAGCACCGCGAGAGGCGGCCCTGCAGGCCGGCACTAAGTATGACCTGGAGCGCGTGGACTTGGGGTGGCGATAGGCGCCCTAGTCACCCAAGTTAGCCGCCACGGCGAATCAACGGCCAAACCGTTTTGCCATTGCACTGCGGCTGAAGCACTTCACGGGTTCGACTAAAAGCGATGCCAGTGACTTTCGTTCCCTTTAGAAGCGGAAAGGCTTGTTGATCGAACCGGCGTAGTGGGCAGTTCTCGCTGGTGACAGGCAGGGCGTTGTCGTCGGTCATGTCAATGCCGCCAGAACGCAAAATGCTTCTCCACTGATCGTAGTTGCTATCGCGCGTATAGGTTGCACCTTCGAGCTGGATCGACAGCATCCCGAACACGCCGATGCCATCAATGGTCGCGTTGAAGCTGCCCTCGCCGCAGGCATTGCAGAGGGGAACTTGTGGGTCCGTGAAATGAAGGGGGCCGCGCCAGGCGTAGTCACCAAACGTGGTGTTGGACGCCAAGATCTTGCTCTTGCTTCCTGGCGGCGTTTGGGCAATGCCGTTCACGTCCAGGTCGCACCCCTTAGCCGGGTTCAGGAGCATCCCGACGCTCACCACGTTGTTGTTCTGAGCGCCCAAACTGACGATGCAGCCGTTGAGCTCATAGGTGCTGCGCTGAATCCCGAGATCATCGGTGACCTCGCGCATAGCCGGCGATCCGATCTTGAACTCCGCGTATTTCAGCGTCTTGCCCAGCAGGCCCGGAGTAACGACGTCAGAGAGCGGTGTTGCTGCGAAGCTCAGAGGTGCTGCAAGAAAAGTTGCGGTCAAGGCGATGAGTGAGGCGAGCGTTCGACGGTCCATGTGATCGATCAGGTGCGGGAAAGTCCTCAGTATGGATGGCTGGCCGGACACTTGGAAGCCGTTAGCCAGGGGGCGGATACGTGAGCCACTTTGTCCTCGGCTCGGGCGCCCGAGGGCCTGTTGTCGGCGATGAAGGCGAGGCCGTCCTGGTCTGTCCGCGGGCTCCCGGCAAGACGACTAAAGCACTCATCAAGCGACTGAACGTGAACTTTCACCGGGTGCCGCTGGACGCAGAACAATGAAGAGCGGTGGGGGCGCCTCCGGCCAAATGAAGGTCAGCTAGGCGTCCAGACGCGTTGGTGTGATCGACGAGCGCGTTTGCTCCGAAGTTCGTTCATGTGCTTTTCAACCCCTTCGGATTTTTTGGAGAACGAGTTGCAGCGCACGAACTCGATGTCCTCCCAGAATGACGTCACGGCCATCATCATCTGCTCGAGTAGGACGCGAGGAAGGGTGATGGTGTCGAAGGCCGGATGCCGGGGCGCGTCGGGCGGGACGGTGTAAAAACCACCAATGGTCGTCCCCGGCGCAAGCCACGTTATCCAAAGCGACGGCGCGCGCTGATGGATCTTGATTGCAGAGTCGCCGTTGCCGTGTCGAAGCGCATTGCCCAACAGGTGAAGGAACTGCAAGTCCGCCTGGATGCCGAACCACTCCATGGGCGCATCGAATAGCTCCTGAAAGAAGCGCAGCAGGTTGGGGCCCTTGCCGTCTAAAGAGCAGCGCTGAATCTGCTGGATTCTGTCACCGGGGCAGTTCTTCATTCCTGCCATCCCGACCATCAATCCCCGAAGGGCTCGTTCATGCATGGATTGGGTGGACAAGAGGAACGCTTCAATGGTCGACTGGCGAAGATCGCCATAGTGATCTGCAGCAAAGGTTCGTTCGACTTCCTCTTCGCTGGCTCGAAGAGAGTCGATCTTGCGATCCAAAGCGTCCACGGAAGCAAACACTACTTCGTGTTGAAAAGTTGCGAACGAGGGCAGATTCAGTCCTTGGTAAACAGCCACCTCATGGTGCTCCCAACGAACGGCTTCAAGCGGATCAGGTGCTGGAATCATGCTTATTCTCGCGAGTGAGACCTGAAAGCTTGATTTCGTCCCCTGCCTTGCCGAGCATTCGGGAACGAAGGGCGGCCGTAGAGATCCTGGATGGGACTAGAAGCCTGAGTGAACGCCCATCCAGATCGCGGTAGCAGGCATCGGAAAGAACCGTGGAAACGGTGATGACCAGGTTCGGGGAAACAAGGAGCAAGCCGGCATCGAACAGGGCGTGGATGTCCTTCCGAAGCAGCAGCCCGTTGCTGAGCGCATTGGTGGACGTGCCGTTGTAGGGGTTGATGTGCGCGGCATCGATCACGGCCGCGTGGGCCGTGCCCGTGACCATGCACACGGCCCCGTAATGCTCAATCAAACGCTTCCTGAAGTCGGCCTGCCCATCCCGGATGACTCGTAGCACCTGCTCGACGCGCTTGCCGTCTACCTCGACGTCTGGCGGAGCGAGTGAGGCGGGCGCAGAACTCGGAATCAGGCGGCCGGACTCTTCCAACGTCCCCCGGAGGGCTTGGATGGCGTCGTTGTTCATCATCTGCGCCGGAGCACGAAGGACGGGATCAATCCCAGATCGATGACGAATGTGGGCAAGCAACCGTGCTGCGTCCTCTAGGTAGGTCAGCTTTTGCTCCCGCTCCCCCCACAACTGGCGCAGCGCGTCCAAATCCCATGACCACAGCGCCAGCCTGAGCTCGCTGCTCGTCAGACGATGCGCGGCCTCCGCGCGCACCAACTTTTGCTGGGCCCAGATCAGCTCCTCCGCGTCCGCAGCGGCGTCGGCAGGATCAATGCTTTCCCCTTCACCATCTTCGAGAAAAAAATGTCCGCCAAACTGCCGCGTCCGTTCTCGTTCCCGCCCCTGTTCGAAACGTTCCTGGCGCCGCTTCGCACGCCACGCGGCGATCCGTTGTTTGTCGTTGCCGTTGTCCATGCCATTCCCTTGCTGGCCAAATCGATTAGTCCACGTTCCAAGACGCTGTCGCCATGCAACCAGTTGGATGGCTCAATTGCGCCCTCCTCCATGCCGTCAACAGAGGGCAGGGAGGAGGGGCGGGATCTTTAACGACCGTCATCCATGATAGAGGCGAACTGGTAATCCAGGTCGTCGGCCGTCACCGCGTCATCGTCTTCATACGCTTCGAACTCCACTTCTTGGTCTTCCCGCAAGAAGAGCGAGGGTGAGACAGGCCGGAACTGGAGTGTGACGGAGACGAGGCCCGACTCTTCATTGGCGTCGGTGTATCGACCTTCAAACTCAGCAAAGAGGAGTTCTTTGTTGAAGTAAGCCGAACCTTCCATCTCACGCACGGGGCCGGTGTCTATGGCGAAGGATCGGGCCAGAGTTTCGGGGATCTTGATAGACATGGGAGCGTCATTGGCGCAAATCATGCTTTGCACACGGGCTTCGTAGTCGTCCACGGTGCCCGCCATCTCAGGGGCAGACATGACCGCGGTGTGGATCAGACGCTTCAGTGACTCGGAATCCCGATGCAGGTCTGCCAGCACAACAGCGCCGGCCACTGGGTTGGTATCCAAAGCCGTATACAGGGCTCTAAGGACAGTGTCGGGATTCACCCCAGGCACCAAGGCTTGGCACCGGGCCTGGGCCCGCTCTACATCGGCGAGGACCAGCAGACCCCCAACGGGAGCACCGCCTGGGAAGTAGGAGCTGGCTTGCAACGCGGCCAAGGTGTTAAAACCGCAAAGCGCGGCGACAAGTTCGCGAAGGTGACTTTTGGAGACCGCAATGCCAGTGGCGGCAAGGGCCTTGTGTGCAACGAAAACAGGACGGGAATAGATCGACATGGTCAGCTCTCGGGTAACCGGGTCAGGTGAGTGCTTACGCCGATCCGGTGCCAGGCTGGCGGTCGAATAGGGGCTTACAGAAAGTCACGCAAGAACGTGGATTCGAGTCACTCACAACTCCAGGCCACCGCCGTGCAGTGAGCATAGCGAGGCATCGGCGCGCTGGCAACAACGTTCAATCCCCGCTGTTGGCGGTTGCTCTGAAGCGACCTTGCCATGGTGGGGCCTCCCCTCAAGCCTTGCGGCTCCTTCTCTGCGTTCCGGCCCGTCTGCGCCCCGCTGCCGCGGTGCACGCCTTGGGTGCGGTCAAGCCCTGGCCCAGGGCCAACGGTTCGCGAGCAATCCGCTCTGCCAGCCGGGGACATCCCATGAACGCCCACCAGCACATCGACGCCACCGACGCCGAGTTCCTCCACTGCTTCGGGTTGAGCCTTGAAGACGCCGGGTTCGACTCGGATCGGTTCTTCCACACCTACGGTGACTTGTGCCCCCGAGCGCCTGCTCTTCAAGCCGGGAACGACTACGACCTGGATCGGGTGGACCTAGGGTGGCGATAGCGGCCCCACTCGGTGGCTGAGGCCACGAGCAACTCTTATAGCGGGTTCCTGCGCGCGCGGACGTGGTGCAGGCGATGCGGGCCTGGGCGAAGAAACAACGCGTCAACGGCGCTGAGGCCTGGCATTGCCACGCAGCTGCATCGGATGTGAGCCGTTTCACGGATTCTTCCGTTTTGAAGGCATCAAAGCAGATCTGAAAATTAGTCGTTTTCTTCGACCGGTCAACCCTTGCCAAACCGCCGATCCGATCAAGGATGAATGAATAAACATTCATGGGAAGGCGAATCGATGTGCAGTTACACATTAAAACAAGGCGAGAAGGCCGACGGAACGAGCAAGATCTTTTTCATTGGATCGGATGGTCAGCTGCTGGAGGGTGAGGTTCATGGTCTCCCGTCATTCGGAGCGTTGCTTCCGTCATTAGCTGAGAAGCCAGCCAAGTGTATGAGCGCAGCGGTATCCGGGTCGGTGGCGGTGTCGCCTGCGGCGCAGGCATTTTTCCGGAAGATGGAAAAGGCAATCGCGGAGCGTGAGTGTGAGCGCCAACGCAGGAAAGCGATGCGGCGGGCAGGAGCACTGGATAAGAGGCTGCCGAAGGCTGCGCCATCCAAGCCGCAGGTGCGATTCTGATGGCACGCCTCTGCAAACCCCAACGCCTGCCCAAGGTCTTGGTTCCAACAGTCATCCATGAAGCGCTTCGCCGGCAATCCCAGGCTGCCGGCATCACCACGGCCGAAGCCGTCCGCCAGTTGTTGGCGCAGACACTCGTCCAACCCATGAGGACCCCCGCAGGAGAGGAGGAAAGCAGACGGGTCGCACTGGCCCCGATCAATGCGCCTGCTGACCTGGTGCTTGCGATAAGGGCCAGGGCCGCCAAGGAGAAGGTCAGCGTGGGCGAAGCAGTGCGGCGAGGATTGAACGAAGCACTCAACGAGGGGAGGGAGTCATGACCTGGTGGACGGGTAACGTGATGATGGTGTTGCTGGCTTCCATCCCGCTACTCATCGCTGGCTTCTGGCTTGCGCTGGAGAAAAAGCGTCGAAGGGCTGGCAAAGAAGACGTGGCTAACCACAAGATGGCTTGGAGGCATTTCATCCATGCGCACCAGTGGCTTCCTGAAAGGGACAGCATCAACCTGTTCGACGCACGCGTGCTGCGGTATCCCATGTATCGCATGAGCGATGAAAGTTCGTGGAACTGGCTGCGAGGCTGTTTGCCAGCCGAAGTGACGGTTCTGATGACCAGCCCTACGCCTGCGGAGCTTGAGCGGGTGATACGCAGCGACGCGAAAGCCCGGCGGGCCCTGCTCGCGCGGAGCAAGTTCGAAGCGGAGGAAAGGGCGTTCTTTCCGTTCCGGATGCAGGGCGCCATGGGCATGTGGACTGTCCTGCAGGGCGCGCCGGATCGGCCCTTTCTGCATGACGTTGTTGGACGTCCTTGGTTGGTCGAGAGCGATGGAGAGCGGACGCGGGACATCGTTCTCTTGGACATCGGGTTGCGGTGCCACGCGGTCGATCTTGCCGAGGCTGTGGAGGAAGAGATTCGGGCCCTGGCGCCGCTCGTCCTGGCGCCCTCAAGCAAACCGATTTGGGTTGAGCACCTGCACGGAAACTGCTGAGACGGCTCTGACGGTGGGCAGGCCACGCCTGAAGCGGCTTGACCTTCAGCGCAACGAAAAGGGGCAGCTGCCCCTTTCGTTCTGACGGCCCACGCCCCGCATCGTAGCCTTTCAGCATCCCAACCGATGAGGCGCTACCCATGAACCACGCAACCCCGCACTTCCCCCTGGGGGCCATTGGCCTCTTCCCATGCGAGATCGGCGGGCGCAGCAGTGCCATCGGCTCGCGTGGCGGTGACTTTGATGAGGGCGGAAGCGGCAGCGGTGCTCTGCTTGAATACGTTGCCGTGGATGGAACCCTTGGCCCGTGCCCCGCAGACGTGCTTCATCAAACGGGCGTAGCCCGATTTCCCCGCGCCGTTTGGCCCGTAGACGACTGTCATCTGGCCCTGGCTGAGATCGAGGACGGCGTCATCTCCAATGGCATTGACGCCTTGGATTTTGGAGACCGAGTCGATGCGAAGATTAGCGGCGGCCGCCGTTCCCAGGATCGTTCCAGGTGCCAGCGGTGGGTGCGGAGCCTCGAGCGTGCTGGCCGCTTCTGCGAGGCAATGGGTCGTCAATGCCTCGAGCTCATCCTCTGTCGGCATGCGCCGGTGCTGAATGGCGCCGGCAGCCGCCATGCGCAACCAGCTGGGTCGGCCATTCAACCAGTCTTCCAGCGTCATGGGCACAGCGGCCCCGTCCTTCTTTGCCATCGGTCACTTCCCTTGTGCTTGGCGGTAGCCAGGAAGGCTCCGTCCCCCTTCCTCAATAGTGACGCGGGTCACATTTGGAGGCAAGTCGGTGATGGTCGAAGGCTCGAACGAGCCATCTCGAACGCGGTGATGTGCCCAGTCTGGGATGGATTAGGGGGCTGGATGCTGATGCGCAGCGAGGATCGATGCCAGCTGGCGATTGAACGCCCGGGCTTCTAACGCCACGGTCTCCCATGCTCGCTCGTCCGCATTCGCTCGCTCCTTAAGCCCGCCGAGCCAGGTTTGGACGCTGAGACGGATAGGAAGAGGATCACTGTGCCCGGCCGCAGCACGTAGGGCATCGAGGGATGCGAGATTGAGTTCAACCAAGTTGACTTCGATGAGGGCCTGCATCTGCACGGGGACAGCGTGTGGTGATTCAACCCCTTTTCCTAGCCACTTTTTCAATCGCTTCAACATCGCTGCTCCTCCATGAGCTCCAATAACTAGGACCCCGGGGGCTCGGTGGCGACCCCTTTGCTCTTCGCGTATTGCCGAACCTTCGCCAGCAACTCTCGCTGCTGCTCCGGATCCAGCCTGGACATCACCAGCAGGGTCTCGGCAACCAGATCGTTGGTCGCATGGAAATACGCCACCGGCAGCCCGAGCGCTTCTGCCAGCTTTTCCATGCTCTCCAAGTCGGGCACTCGATCGCCTCTCTCGTAACGAGAAATTCTGGGGGCGGCGCTGTTTTCCTCGTCCAACCCAAGCACGGCCCCCAAATCCGCTTGTGTCAGGCCCTTGGCAAGCCGGGCCTCGCGCAAGCGACGGCCGAACGTGTGAGCAGGGGCGAGAGGAGCAGGCATGGGAGATCAACGGATCAGTAGCGACCCCACAGTCTGCCGCTTCCAATGCTGCACTGCATTTGCCAAACTTGCAAATAGGCCGGGGTGACCGGTATCAGGGGGACGCATGAAGCAGACGATTGCAGCCATGGCGGTAGTCATGACGTTGACCAGCGGGACCGCTGGAGCCCAAGACGGCATTTTGGGGAGGATCGGCAAAGGGCTGATGCAGGCGGGCAAAGACGCGGCTTCCGCGCCAGCGACGAAGCGCTACCTGGAGCCCGCGGGCACTTACTGGGACGATGGAGACCCCGGGGTCCTTGATGGCTACACCCGCGTTCGGTGGGGCCTTGCGGCCACGGCCTCTGGAGGGTTCGATCTCTGCGAAGGCAACCTGTTTGCCCAGGTCAAGGCGGGCTACGCCATGACGCCTTCAACGCGCACCCGGTGTATTGGCAGCTGGCATCACCTCTTTCAACGGTTGGGGCAGGCCGGAGATCCGGCGAGCGCCTTCGATGCAAAGGCACGGCAGTTCGCTGCCACGGACCTTTTCTACCTGCGCCCTCCCATGGACGTGGAGATCGACCCGAAGACCGGGATCCTCCATGCCTACGCAAAGATCTTCGACAACGACTGGTATCCCCGCTCTCCGGGGTTTTTGCCCACGGCAGTGGTGGGTGCATCGCCCTTCGGCAAGGGCAACGCGGTGGTGGGGGTGGAACACGGTGGGCGCTATCACGCGGCGCTGCGCCTGAAGCCCGAAGACGTGGCAGAGCTTGGCCGGGTGGGACGCGACGCTACCGGCGACCGAATCTTTTTCAAAGTCGTGAAGGGCGGGCTTCAGCCCAATGGATTGCCGGACATTGTTCTCCAAATCGACCGGATGGAGATCGGCTACAAGAACCAGGTCATCGGCATCATCCCTTCCAAAGACAAGGACGCATGACATGAAACAAGCAATGATCGTGGCCGCAGCAGTTCATCCGGTCCACCGTATAGCGTGCGAACCAAGCCTGCATGGCGGGCGCGAGAACGCCCTCGCATACTTCAGCCAAGGTCTTTCCATCGGCCACCCGGCGCTGTTCCAGCCTTCCAAAGTGGTTCCTCTTAACGACGAACCGCTCCCCGATCCGCACCAGGGGATTGGCTCCCGCATCCAGAAGCGCTGCAACCATGGCCGCATACCGTCCTGCCTGGTGACGGTCTGACTTGAGCACATTGGCATACATGACTGCGGCTACCGCCAAAGGGGTGATGCCCGGATCACCGGCCACGCCGGCATCTAGGTCTGTGGTGCCCTTGAGCACGTGCAGCCAACCGTAGAAGGCCATCGAATCATTCGTTTGAATGGCCCGGATGAGGTTTTCGGTGCCAGCGCTCATTGCCCACCTCCCAGGATCCCGATGAGCACCAAGGCCGACAAAACGGGTAGTTGGTAGAACCGGAGCAGTCCACGCCCGGCGTCAAGGGGGTTGGAGACAGTTTCACCGTGGCGTTCTCCGGCGTGCCCCGCCGGGCTTGCGTGCCGTTCCTCAGCGCAATAGCAGGAGACGCCGACGTTCAGGACGTGCGAGTGGACGGGACGTCGGCGAAATGGAACACGGGAGGCCAACTGGACGTTCCCACGCTGGCCGCCGCCTGCCAGGAGAGCGGGAACGTGCTGGAGGTGGTGTATTACTCGGGGCTGGCAAGCGGAGGCTCGGTGGCCACTGTCATTGAACTGGCTGCACCCGTGCCGTCTCCCTTCCTTGATGCACCAACGACCCCAGCGGGACCCGTGGCATCCGCGCCTTCGGTGGACGATGCACTCCCAGGAAATCCCGTCACGCCCTCGCCTGGGGGGCTGCCTTCTGCTCCTCCTGCAGTTCCAGCCCTGCCCCCTGCCGCAGCGACCCCGTTGGTGCCGCAGCCCTCGCCCATCGGCCAACGGTGGGTTCGGCACCCAGCAAGGCCTGCCGGCGTGCAACGAGCACAACGTGGACCAGACCGTCGCTTTCAACTGGTATCGGCAGTTCTACAACCCCGTGCGGGTGGACTACCAGGAGCTGACGCTGACGTGTCGGGGACCTAGCTGATGTGCGAGGGGACCATCGTCCCCACCCAGCGGTCAGTCGCAGAGGTCAAACCTCAACGGCTTGCCATCCCACCGACCATACAGCTCGCCATTGCCCCAATAGCTGACCCGGCCTTCGCTTTCGCGCCGAATCGCTCTGAATACGCCGTTGCCCGGCGTCCGGTCGACCAAGCTCCCATCAAGCACCGGGAGAACATATCCAACCAGACCATCCGGCGGAGTTGCTTGAGAAGGGATTGGCAAAAGGAGAGCACCTGTCGGCGTTTCTCGAAGAACGATACAGAAGCACGGGTAGCTGAAGCTCTTCCAGCAAAAGACCAGCGCTGGATGCGTGCCTCGGGCACGAATCTCGTCGAGCAGCGGGCCGAGCGAAGCCATCGCTAGCGCCCTGGCATTCGCCTTCATGGCCTCTTGGCTTGCCTCCTCGCACCAAGATGCAACGTCCGATGAGTCGGCGAGGATCAGGTCCTTATTTCTGCTAGCAAAGCGCTTGGCGACGTTTCTGTAGCGAGACGTAGTGACAAACAACCCGCTTGCCTTCTCCCGCAGGCTATGCGCCTCAAGGGCTGCCACTGCATCAAGTTCTATAGGACGATGTTTGGCGTAACGCTTCGCTTGCACCAGCGTGAGGGCATCGCCCAAAGGGGACTGAATCCACATTCGGACATCAACGCCTTCATCGGCGCTGCCCGGCCCGATTTGAGTCCGCCACCCTCGGGCCGTAAACACGCTGCTGATCAGCTCTTCGAACGCACGGGGGCTAAGCCGATAAAGGTCATCCGGGCGCTTAGAAAAATACTCGTAGATATCGCCGGAAACATCCGCCGTGTCGGCTTCGATCAGCCGACAGGTCCACCTCCAGCGGGCCCATTCGTCGAACCTCTTCTGGAGATCAGACTCCTGGTCAATGAGGTAGTAGCCGGCGGTGACGTGGTCATCTAGCTCAATGAATACACGGATGGACTCCAATGCCTCGTAGAGCTCTTCCGCCTCGTCCATCCCTTCGTTCAAGCAGCGCCCCACCATTCCTTCGGACCAGAGCGTCAAAATGGAAGACCCCTCACCCGGCTCAGTGTCGTAGTGATCAAGTGGATCCTTGTGCCCAGAATCACCCCAAAGGTCGTGGCGCTCTGCCCATGACTCGGTGATCGCCTTGGCTTGGGCAACCACATCCTCCAGCTCTTGATCCGGCTTGGCCCTTGAGTTTCGAGCATCCTTGATTCTTTCAGAAGAAGTTGCCACGACGCATCTGCCGCCCGATAAAGTTGGAGCATATACTCCGCCCAACCGATATCTTTTTCCACCTCCTCGGACGCACATGACAATCCTTTTCTTGATTGCGCTAGCCCTTGCGATTCCTACCAGCGGCCTATCTCTACTGGTCTACGGTGCAGTATTTGTAGGAAAAGCCATCCTTAAAGCCAAAGTAAGGATGCATGAGGCCGACAAGAACATCGCCTTTAAAGCGATTGACAGCGAGGGCCCGAAGAACCTTCCCTCTTGGGTCAAGAACGAGGATCGGCGAGATGAGTTTGTCAGCGCGCTGCTGATGATGGCTCAGCGAAGAGGAGTTCCGGAGGCTTACTTGGGCGTGATGCTCAACACTCGGCAGTCTCTAGAAATCCTCTTGGGCTTTGCAGCAGAAATGGAGAAGAACGGCGCCTCTTTCGTGGAGCAGCAGTCCGGCAGCATCGATTTTGTCTGCCAGATGTGGGATCGCTTGGACGCAGCAAACAAAGCTAAGTTCGCAAGCATTGATCCGACGGAAGAACAGTATCGCAGCCTCCACACGCCAACCGAACGCCGACTCCCCATCAACGCTCCGAGACGCAACGATGCGCGCACTACCCAAATGATCGAGTGGGCAATCGAGACACTTGGCAAAGAGCCGAGCGTAATGGGAACCGCCTACGATGAGATTTCATACAGCGCAGTGGTCAGCTACGTTCATGAGCGCAAATGCCCAATCATTACGCGAGTGGCAAAATCCTACGGCGACTGGCTTGAGTTCCACACCAATGTCCGTGGTCGGTCCTATCGGGTCACGCTGGGAATGACAAACGAAGGGCACGGTTCGGTGCTCACTTCTCATCCGGCTTGAGGTCAGTCCATCCGTTGGCCAATCAGGCGGACGGCAGGGCCGTTCTATCCCACGCCCGCTTGACCCACCCCGTCACCAAGGCCAGCACGCCGATCAGGAACACGCCATACAGCCATGCGCCGTAGAACGCCATCGTGGCCACCGGCCCATACACCGGATGCTCGGCATACTTAAGGCCGAACCAAGCTGCGGCGATTACGACGGCAAGGCCCACGATCGATCCCAACCCGGCCCCCTTCCAGAACCCGTTCTTCCGGAAATATGGCATCCGGCCCGTGCGGACATGCCAGTCCCATACCCGCTGAGCACGGATGTGGAGTGCCAGGCAGAAGGCCAAGAAGGAAAAGATCAGAAGTCCCCCGGCGCAGTAGAGCGAGCCCAGCAACACACTGGACCGCATGGCCTCTTGGCCCCCGCCCAGGGCGAGCAGCCCGAGAGGACCCAAGATCACACTGGGCAGAATCATGGCGGCGGGCCCGGTGGGCGGATGCAACGGCTGGTATGGCGGATAGCGGTTCATGGTGATCTCCCCCTGTAGATGGCTGCACGCTTGATCGAGACCGGCGTGCAGTCAAGCGGTGGACTGCGGCCCATTTAGCCCGCAGACGTCCCTTCGTCCTTCACTTCGACCACTTGCCAACCCTCGCCTTGAGGGCGGAACAGTGCACGCAGCTTCGGCTTGAGGGTGCCCGGCTCCGGCTTGGTGGGCTGCCCACCGATGGAACCCTGGGCTTTTACCGACCCGCCCACCATGCACTCTTGATCCCCATTGGGCTTTTTTTCGCAATCGAGCTCCAGGCCGCCCGCATCGGTGACCTCAAGCTTCCAGGTGCGCTGCAACGTCGCCTGCTTCCCTTGCTCGGTAAAGAACCCTTCTACAACTTTGACCCCGTCCTCCTTGGTGGGCCCCTTGTCACCAGAGCAGGCCGTCAGGGTCAGGAGTGCCACACCGAACTCCACCGACACCACCCCGCGTTCGTTCAATCCCCACGGCGCATCGCCGAGTGGGCTTGAAGCAAGCCGGCGGCTGCTCGCCGCCGATAAGGCGAAGGGGAGAAAGGGCGGGGAGGGCCACGGCTCCCGCCGGGCCCTAGGCTGTCTGAACCCAGGACGTCTGCATGGCTGAAACCCTCTAGCTGCAGGGTCCTTGCGGGAATAGGTTTGCATCGTAGTGTGTTGCACGACCTACCCATAAAAGGATCCCTCCCAATGCGGCTTGTTGTCTGCTGCTTCAAAGGGGGCGTTGGTAAAACCACGCTCTCACTCAATCTCGGCGCGTTGTTCGCCAGTCAACATCGAGTCCTGGTCAACGACCGGGATCCGCATTGCAGTTCCGTTGCATGGGCTGCGCTTTCCGACCAAACCCCGTTCACCGTCGGCCGCTCATCGTCTCCGGGATTTGACCTGGAGATCCAGGACCTGCCGCCCAGCGCCCCGGTGAAGGACCAGCTGCCGGACGCGGACCTCTATATAGTCCCGACGCTGCTTGATGGCGCGTCTTTCGTGGGCTACCTGAGCACTATCGAGATCTTGCGGAAACAGGGCAGGCCCTTTCTGCCGGTAGCCAACGGAGTGAACCTGAAAAAAGCTGAACACCGCCGCCGCCTTCAAGAGCCTGACTTGGTAGGGGCTGTCGTGATTCCCGACCGAGCTGCGCTGGGAAGCTACTACCAGCTGGGTGAGACCGTCTTCTCCATGCGGGGAGCTGGGGTGGACAAGGCGCGCGAGGATATTTTACGGGTGGGTCAGGCTATCCAAAAGAGGTTGACCGACGCGCGGGGGACTGCATGATGGAGGCCCCGTTGCTGCCCCTGCCTGACCTCATGGCTGCCAAGAAGACCCTCACCCAGAAGGCGCCGCCTAAGAAAGCCCCGGTCCGCAAGAACCTAGCCAAGGCCGCCAAGGTGGTCCACGCCAAGCCGCAGCGGGAGTATGCGCCGCTCATCGACTTGGACCAATTTTCTGAAGTGCAGTTGGCGGAGCTCATGGCGGCTGCAGGGGACGCGCCAGGACGCAAGACCTACTTCGATTTCAAAGAAGAGCGCCCCTACGTCCGAGATGGGCAGAGGGTTCATCTGGAAGTGGGACGTGACTCCACCATGTTTGATTATCGCGACGAGCTGGGCACGAGGATCGAGCGAACGATGGTCACTGTGCCGCCGAAGCTCCGCGAACAGATCCAGGACGTCTCCGGGGAAGAGCAGCCCATTGTCACGACGGCGATCATCGCCCTCGCGTCCTGGGCCTGCCATGAGCTCAAGAAGTCGAAGCGACGCTTGGTGGTCACGACAGCGACCGACCACCTGGATCCGCTGCGGAAACAGGTCCGGAAGGCCCTGGTCGGGCGGGCGAGGAAGACGCGCTAATAAGGGTCGCATCAACGTTCTTCAAGGGTGATGAATGAAAAAGCAGTTGGAACAGACGCAACGCCAGCTACACAGGGGCCGTAGGAGGGCATTTATTAGTCGTGTGGCATGGTTAGATGTCGAGCGTAGGCTTGATCGACTTCTCAAGGAGGCGCGAAGCTTGGGGTGTGCGGAAGCAGGCAGCATCTACATGTCTAACATCCGAGACATGGAGGAGTTCAAGGACTCTTACGCAGACTCAGTGCTGAACACGGTTTGGATCATGATCGGTAGTAGGTCCCTCAATGTCGAATACTTGAGCAAGGACCAAGGAATGATGCTTCTCTCTGAGGGCGGGGCCCAGCTATGGTTGTCACAAGACGCAACAGGTAGCGTCACGGTGTTCATGGCACCCTATAGGTCCAAGCACATGAAGATGAACGAGAATGAGTTGATCCTCGCCCGATACGGCTGCGCGACATCTCTGACAGAGGCCAGACTTCGGGCGCACTTTGGAACGTTCTTCCGTTACTTAGCCGTCACCAGCTCACACGGGGATCTTGGCATTCGTGGCTACGCGTTTAGGACGCGGCTGCGCATGGCGGATCGGCGATTTGCTAGTGAGTGGTGGTCAAATGTGCACAAGGTCTATGTCCCCGTTCTCATCTGTTTGATCGGCTTGGTTGCGACGCTATACGCAGGTGATAAGTTGAGTTGGCTACCATCCAATGAATCGAAAGCCAGTCGTGTTGGGACATGAGATGGTGCGGGAACCGGCGACGAAAGCGTTTGCCGCCGGCCCACCGCTCAAAGTTTGTTAATGACGCGACAGAAGTCGTGCCGTATTGCCGAATGCGGTGCAACGCCCCCATGTAACGCAACGAACGTAGTAATGGTCATGAAGCACGGTAGGCTGTGGTCGTCCCGCCCATCGAGCAGAACAAAGAACTGGTGGTCCCATGTCTGGATAAGGCCTCACCGGCAAGTGAATAGTTTGTGGAAGCCATCCGGCAGTATGTCAGTCCGACTCTACGTGCGGCAGGGGCCATGAGCCCATCATTCCGCGAATCGGGTCCAAGCGTACCCATGCGCAGTGAGCCGCCGCTCTGCGATCGCCAGAAGATCTTCATCGAAGAACGTGCGCCATTCGGTCTGCACGATGATAGCCTCACAGGTCAGGTCCATCCGGCCCGCCAGCAGCAGCTCGTTGAAGCCGTCCGAGGGCTTAGCGCTCGCGACGATGTCCTTGACCGTTTGAAACGGTCCCTTGCTGCGGATCATCGCTAGAAAACGGTTTGGGTGATAGTTGAATGCCTTGGCCTGGTCCACGGCTTCAAGCAGCACCTGTTCGAACTTCGCTTCCTGGTTACTGTTCATCAGTTCTCCATCTTAAAAGGTTGGCGCGTTCAATTTTATCCGAAGCGTTGATCGGGCCCGGCATGAGGGCGCTATGGGAGGCGTTCTCGACTGGTGCGTGGATGGGCGCGTTCGCGGGAGCTGGCCGCTCGACGCCGAAGCGCACCTGTGCCTCGCTCACGGATCTGAAGAAAAGTTTTAATGGATCCGGTCGAGCTGGTGGGGGCGGCGGCGGGCGCTGGCTAGGCGAGGAGTGGCG
>NZ_WKEE01000048.1:0-42716 GCF_021605635.1 Stenotrophomonas sp. PA-6-5C | reverse complement strand
CCCATCCCGAACTCGGAAGTGAAACGTAGCTGCGCCGATGGTAGTGTGGCCTAAGCCATGCGAGAGTAGGTCATCGCCAGGGTTTATACCCAAAAACCCCGCTGCTCACGCAGCGGGGTTTTTCTTTATTAAGTGAAGGCTCTGCTTTTTCGAGTTGCTTCCGCCCCAAGGGCAAGTACGCGAGCTGGCGCTGCAAGCGCTGCTGCAACCGTCTCCCTGGTGAAATTAGCGCTATGGAACCACCCGATCCCATCCCGAACTCGGAAGTGAAACGTAGCTGCGCCGATGGTAGTGTGGCCTAAGCCATGCGAGAGTAGGTCATCGCCAGGGTTTACATCCAAAACCCCGCTGCTCACGCAGCGGGGTTTTTCTTTGTGCGCAGGAAATACCCGCTAGTGCCGGCCGCTGGCCGGCAGATGCGTGGATGCCGCCGCTGCGTACGGTGCTGCCAACCAAGGTTGGCAACTACCAACGGCGGGGCCGGATGCGTCCTCCACACACGCACAAAAAAAGCGGCGCCCAGAGGGCGCCGCTTTGTGTACAGCTCGGCGGCGGGGGGACTTACTTCGCCGCAGCCGCCGGTGCCTTGGCCTTCATCATCGTGTCGCGGGCAGCCTTGAACGGATTGCCTTCGTACCAGTTCGGCCAACGATCGCCGCCGGCCAGTTCCTTGCCGACGCCGTACATCAGCTGCAGGTCCTCGACCGTGCCATCCAGCTTCCAGGTCGCCGCGTCATACTCGTCCTTCGGACCGTGGTAGCGGTTGGAACCGTAGTCGGCGGCCGCCTTGCGGCCCGCCTCGACGCCACCGTCGCGCAGGTCCTCACCGCCGTCGGCATACAGCGCCGGCACACCCGCCTTGGCGAAGTTGAAGTGGTCCGAACGGAAGTAGAAACCGCTCTGCACCGAGGTCTCGCCGTGCAGGGTGCGATCCTGGGCTGCAGCCAGCGGCTTGAGGATGTCTTCCAGCTCGGAACTGCCGAAGCCGGTCACCGTCACGTCCTTGGCACGACCGGCCACCGACATCGCATCGATGTTGATGACACCGGCGATCTTGTCCAGCGGGAAGGTCGGGTGGGCGACGTAGTACTTCGAACCCAGCAGGCCGGATTCTTCCAGGGTCACCGCCAGGAACACCACCGAACGTTCCGGCTTCGGTTCCTGGTGGGTCATGGCCTCGGCCACCTCAAGGATGCCAGCCACGCCGGTCGCGTTGTCGACGGCACCGTTGTAGATGTTGTCGCCCTGTTCGCCCTCGTGCTTGCCCAGGTGGTCCCAGTGCGCCATGTACAGCACGGCCTCGTCGGCGCGCTTGCTGCCAGGCAGCACACCCACCACATTGCGCGACTGCTTCTGCGCGACCTTGCTCTTCAGGTCCACCGACGCGGTTGCCTTCAGCGGCACCGGCTTGAAGCCGCGCTTGCTGGCGTCCTTGTAAGCCTGGTCCAGATCCAGCCCGGCGCCGGCGAACAGCGCCTTGGCGGCGTCGGCGCTCAACCAGCCCTGCACCGGCAGGCGCGGTTCGGCGTCGTCCTTGGCCGGCAGATCGTACTGCGGGCCGGCCCAGGAGTTCTTCACCACGTCCCAGCCGTAGGAAGCGCCTGCGGTGTCATGCACGATCAGTGCGGCGGCCGCACCCTTGCGCGCGGCTTCCTCGAACTTGTAGGTCCAGCGGCCGTAGTAGGTCATGCGCTTGCCGTCGAACAGCTTTTCATCATCGACATGGAAGCCCGGGTCGTTGACGAACATCACCACCGTCTTGCCCTTCCAGTCCTGGCCGGCGTAATCGTTCCACTTCTGCTCCGGTGCATCCACGCCGTAGCCGACGAATACGAGGTCGCTGGCATC
Organism: Stenotrophomonas sp. PA-6-5C; assembly: GCF_021605635.1. Taxonomy (NCBI): domain Bacteria; kingdom Pseudomonadati; phylum Pseudomonadota; class Gammaproteobacteria; order Lysobacterales; family Lysobacteraceae; genus Stenotrophomonas; species Stenotrophomonas sp. PA-6-5C. The sequence continues at coordinate 40,868 of NZ_WKEE01000048.1, read as the reverse complement.
GACCTTCACTTCTGTCTGGCCGGTACGGGTGCCCACCACCATGTCGGTGCCGAACTTCAGTTCGGTGGTTTTGCCGCCCTGGGTGAGGGTGAGCACGGTCGATTCATCGGCCGTGGTCTCGGTCATCGGCACGTCCTGGAACCAGCTGTCGCCGTTGCCGGGCTGCAGGCCGATGCGCTGCATCTGGTCGCGGATGTAGTTGACCGTCAGTTCTTCACCCTTGCTGCCAGGCGAGCGACCTTCGAACTCATCAGAGGCCAAGGTCTTCACCATCTCGGCAAAGTCGGCGGCGTTGATCGCGGCTGAGAACGTGTGCGGGGCCGGCTTGGCGGTGCTGTCGGCGCTGGGCGCCGGCGCCGGGGTGTCTTCGCCTTTGCAGGCGCTGAGCGCGGCCGCAGCGGCCAGGCACAGGAGGAGTTTGCGGGGCATCATCGGTTCCTGGAAACACAAGGGACGGCCGCGCAGCAGGCGCGACCGGTATCGGCAGTATCGCCCAAGCCGCAGGCTCAGTCCGCCGGGGCGGTATCGGTATCGAAGGGGATCGGGTCGGCGCCGGTGACCGGGCCGATGCGTGCACTGCTGTGGACATACAGCACCACTTCGCGCTCGAACAGCAGGCTGCCACTGACCGCCGCATTGGGGCCGATGATGACCCGCGGCTTGCGACTGGCCGTCAGCGAGACACTGAAGTTCGGCTTGCGCACATGCACACCGCCACCGACCTGCGAGCCGATGCCGATGGTGATGTCGCCGTTGACGGTCTCCACGTCCTTGCGCACGCGGCTGCCGACCAGGCCGATGCCACCGTTGACGGTTTCCACGCCGCCCTCGATCTGGCTGCCCTGGTCGCTGAAGATGCTGCCGTTGACCGTGCTGACATCGCCGTGGGCCGTCACGTCGCGGCCCATGCGGATGCCGCCGTTGACGGTCTCGATGCTGCCGGTGCGGGCCCGATCGGCGACCTTGACGCCGCCGTTGACGGTGTCGATGCTGCCGGTTTCCACGCCTTCGCCGACACGGATGCCACCATTGACGGTGTCCAGCTTGCCGTAGCGCTGGCCCGGATCGGCGCTGATGCTGCCGTTGACCTTGCTGACATCCGCCTGGCCCCAGGCCGGGCCACTGGCCAGCGCAATGCCCAACAGCAGCGGAATGGAGAGAGCTTTCATGGGAACCTCGTTGTTGTGCGGCTGGCAGGCCGCGTGCGGAGATGTCACCATTCCCCGCACGTCTCCGCATCTGCCTGAAGTCACTGGAAAGCCCTTGCGCAACAACGTCTTCCCCTCACGCCGGCATCACATCGCCACCCTGCGCGGTGGACGTTGCCTGTTGCTGGGAATGGCGCTTGCCCTGGCGCTGCCATTGCCGGGCGCGGCCCAGACCGCTTCGACCCGCGAGGCCGAGCGCAAGCTGCAGAAGCTGCGCAGCGAGCTGAAGGGCGTGGCGCAGGAGCGCCGGCAGATCGAGGGCCAGCGCGGACAGGCGTCGCAGCAGCTGCGCGAGGCCGATGAAAAAGTCGCGCGCAGTGGTCGCACCTTGGCCCAGACCGAGGCGGCGCTGCGTGAGCAGACCCAGGCGCTGGCCCAGGCCGAACAGCGGCGCAATGCATTGCAGTCCAACCTGGCCAAACAGAATCGCGAACTGGCGGGCCTGTTGCGCGCCGCCTACCAGTTGGGCAACCACGCGCCGTTGAAGCTGCTGCTTTCGCAGGACACGGTGGCCGATGCCAACCGTGCGCTGGCCTATCACCGCTACCTGCAGCGCGAGCGTGCGCAGCGCATCACCACGCTGACGGCCGATCTGAAGGAGCTGGAGACACTGCAGACGCAGATCGCCCAACGCCAGCAGCACCTGCAGGGTACCCAGCGGGAGCAGAAGCAGCAGGTCGCCACGCTCGCGTCGGACCGTCGCGAACGCGCGCAGACCGTGGCTTCGCTGGAAGAACGCTTCAAGGACAAGCGCGAGAAGGAACAAGCACTGGGCCAGGATGCCAAGGCGCTGGAAACCCTGTTGGCCAACCTGCGCGCTGCTGCGGCCCGTGCCGAGGCGGAGCGCCGTGCCGCCGCCCGCAAGGCCGCCGCCGAAAAAGCCGCCGCCGAGCGCGCGGCCCGCCAGGCCGCTGCCGCCGGCCGCCCACCGCCGCCGCCGACCAAGGTTCCCCCGGCGGTTGCCTCAGCGCCAGCGCCGAAGGTCGGTGGCTTGGGTTGGCCCCTGTCGGGCAATCTGCTGGCCCGCTATGGCGGCAAGCTGCCGGACGGCCGCACCAGCAGCGGCGTGTTGATCGGCGCACCTGCCGGAAGCACCGTCACCGCTGTGGCCGACGGCACCGTGGTGTTCTCCGATTGGATGACCGGCTACGGCATGATCCTGATCGTCGACCATGGCAACGGCTACATGAGCCTGTACGCCCACAACGACACCCTGCTGAAGGATGCCGGCGCGCGGGTCAGCCGTGGCGACGCGGTGGCCAAGGTCGGCAACTCCGGTGGCCAGGGCGTGACGGCGCTGTACTTCGAGCTGCGCCGTGGTGGGCAACCGGTCAATCCGGACAGCTGGCTGCAGTGGCGCTGAATTCCGGCTGGCCGCACGAGGCTGGATTCAACGGGAATTTAGCCACGCTTCGCGCATAATCGGTGCATGTGCCTTGGGCACGATGCCATCGTCGACAGGAGTGATCCATGCGCGCAGCCCGTACCGCCACCCTCTTGCTGGCTCTGTTGCCGGCCCTGTCCTGGGCCCAGCAGACCGCCCCCGTTCCATTGAAGGAAACTCCCGGGAAGGCGGCGAACAGCGAGGAGGCGGTGACCTCGAAGGTGCCGCTGGACGATATCCGGCGCTTCGTGGCCGTCTACAACGCGGTGCGCGCGGCCTATGTCGATCCGGTCGATGACAACAAGCTGATGCAGTCAGCCGTGCGCGGCCTGCTGCTCGACCTCGATCCGCACAGCACCTACTTCAACAAGGAAGATGCGGAGGCGTTCGACGAGCAGGCGAACGGCGCTTATGAAGGCATCGGCGTCGAGCTGCAGCAGCAGCCGGACAACGCCAGCATGAAGGTGATCTCGCCGATCGACGACACCCCGGCGGCCAAGGCCGGCATCCTCGCCGGTGACCTGATCATCGCCATCGATGGCAAGCCGATCAGCGCGATCGATGCCAGCGAACCGCTGCGTGGTCCGGCCGGCAGCAAGGTGGTGCTGACCATCGTCCGCGACGGTAAGCCCAAGCCGTTCGACGTCAGCCTGACCCGGCAGACGATCCGCGTGACCAGCGTGCGCAGCCGCCTGCTGGAGCCGGGCTATGGCTACATCCGCCTGAGCACCTTCCAGGCCGACACCGGCTCTGATTTCCAGAAGCACCTGCAGCAGCTGCAGAAGCAGTCCGGCGGCAACCTCAAGGGGCTGGTGCTGGATCTGCGCAGCAATCCGGGTGGTCTGCTGACCGCTGCCGTGCAGGTAGCCGATGATCTGCTCGACAAGGGCAACATCGTCAGTACCCGTGGCCGCATCAGCATCAGCGATGCACGCTTCGACGCCACCCCGGGCGACCTGTTGAAAGACGCGCCGGTGGTGGTGCTGGTGGATGCCGGTTCGGCCAGTGCATCGGAAGTGCTGGCCGGTGCCTTACGCGACAACAAGCGTGCGCGCGTGATCGGCAGCCGTACCTTCGGCAAGGGCTCGGTGCAGACCGTGCTTCCACTGGACAACGGCGATTCGGTGAAGCTGACCACGGCGCGCTATTACACGCCCAGCGGCAAATCGATCCAGGCCACCGGCATCGTGCCGGAAGTGGAACTGAAGGCCGCACCGCGTCCGGAAGATGAGGCGCTGCCGGCCAGCCTGAGTGATTACAGCGAAGCGACCCTGCCGGGCCACCTCCGTGGTGACGAGGAAGGCACCGAGGGCTACCACGCAGGCGCCGTGCTGCCGGGCGATGGTCCGATCAACGATGCGCTGGCCGAACTGAAGAACCCGGGTTCGGTGGCGGCGCGCTTGAAGGCAGAAGCCGCGAAGGCCGAAGCGGACAAGGCAGCGAAGGCCGCCGCCAAGCCTGCGCCGAAGGCGGAGCCCAAGGCTGAAGCGAAGCCCGAAGCAAAGCCGGAAGCAAAGCCCGAAGCAAAACCCGAAGCAAAGCCCGAAGCAAAGCCCGAAGCAAAGCCCGAAGCAAAGCCCGAAGCAAAGCCCGAAGCAAAGCCCGAAGCAAAGCCCGCAGAGGTCCCGGCCAAGCCTTGATTCTGTAGATTCGAGCCATGCTCGACTAATGTTCAAACACCGCCCGAGCATGTCTCGGGCGTTTCGCGGAACGCGGCAAGCGGACGCTAGAACCCGTGCCGCTTGCGCAGTCGCCGTGCGATCGCCGCGCGCACGTACATGCCGTACACCACACCGAACACGAAGCCGCCGATGTGCGCCCACCAGGCGACCATGCCGAAGGTCGGGCCGATGTAGGCGAACACCACCTGCAGCGCCGCCCACACACCGATCAGCAGATAGGCTGGGGCGCGCACGAATTCCAGGAACAGCCCCAGCGGAATCACCACGCCCAGGCGTGCGCCGGGGAACAGTGCCAGATAGGCGCCGATCAACGCCGACACCGCACCGCTGGCGCCGATGATGATCTGGTCCGGGCTGCCCATGGTGTAGATGGCGACCAGGTTCGAGATCGCACCGCCCACCAGGAACAGCAGCAGCAACCGCCACGGGCCCAGCACCCGCTCGGCCGGGAGGCCGAAGATCAGCAGGAACACCAGGTTGCCCAGCAGGTGCGACCAGTCGGCGTGCAGGAACAGGGCGGTGAAAAGGCGCAGCACGCTGCCGTCCTGCAGGGTCGCCCACCAGTCCAGCGGGTGGGTCAGGCCGGTGGACAGAGCGCCCCAGTCCAGCCACAGGCTTCCACGGGCATCGTCCGGGCGCGAGATCGACCACAGGAATGCCAGCCACAGTGCCGCAAACAGCACGGGTGTAGCCCACCGCAGGGTCGCCTTCTTGCGCGAGGGGAGGGAGACAAACATGACACTAGCCTAGCGTGCGGGCACTTTTGGCGGGGAGGGAGCCTGTTCAGCTTTTGCGACGAAGAAAGCCTCGGCGCTGTTATTGTTTCATTAACGGCTCTGGGTAATACTCGCATACGGCGTCGTATGTCGGGAGGGGAATCCGGCGCGCTTCGAAAGGCCATCCGGCCTGACGGGCGCAGGCGCACTCAGAGCACCATCACCGCTTACCGGAGAGAGAACTACGATGCAAACCGCTTCCACCATTGCACGACTGACCCTGCTGGCCGTCGGCGTTGCCGGTGCGCTGGCCGCCGCCGATGCCAACGCCGCCGCCTTCCAGCTGAAGGAAAACAGCGCCAAGGGCCTGGGCCGCGCCTTCGCTGGTTCCACCTCGACCGAAGGCGACGCCTCGGTCATCGCCACCAACCCGGCCTCCATGCGCCTGCTCGACGGCACCGTGGTGCAGGGCGACGTCAGCGCCATCAGCTTCGGCGCCAAGTTCCGCGGCGAAGGCCGCTACGGTAACGGCGCGCCGATTTCCGGCGGCAACGGCGGCGACGCCGGTATGATCGCTCCGGTTCCGGCAGCCTACTTCCACGTCCCGTTCGGCGAAAACAACAACATGCATTTCGGCGTGTCGCTGACCGTGCCGTTCGGCTTCAAGACCGAATACGACCGTGACTGGGTCGGCCGCTACAACGGCGTCAAGACCGAGCTGCAGGCCGTCGACCTGGGCGCTGCGTTCTCCTATGACGTCAACCCGTACCTGTCGTTCGGTGCGTCGGTGTTCGCCGAGCGCCTGAATGTCGACCTGACCAGCGCCGTCGATACCGGCACCGCCATCAATGCAACCGCCCAGCGCACCGCTGCTGCGCGCGTGCTGGCTGCCGGTGGCACCCCGGCCCAGGCCGCTGCCGCTTCCCAGGCCGCTGCCCGACAGGCCGCACAGCTCGGCTTCTCGCCGGGTACCGCCGATGGCTACCTGCGTATCAAGGGCGATGAGGTGTCGGTCGGCTACACCCTCGGCATGACCGTCACCCCGGTGGAAGGCACCAACATCGCCTTCAGCTACCGCTCGGAAGTCGAGCACAAGATCAACGACGGCAAGGCCGACTTCACCGTCCCGCAGAATGCTGCCGCCTTCCTGGCCACCGCTGCCCCGGGCACCTTCATCGACAGCAACGGCCGCGCCACCATCACTCTGCCGGCCAGCGCCACCGTCGGCTTCACCCATCGCGTGAACGACCAGTGGCAGATCATGGCCGAAGTCACGCGTACTGCGTGGAGCAAGTTCGACCAGGTCGTCGTCGATTACGACTCCAACCAGCCGGACAGCGTGCTGCCGTTCCACTACCGTGACACCACCTTCGCGTCGATCGGTACCGATTTCCGCGTCAACGACAAGCTGACCCTGCGTGGCGGCCTGGCCTATGACCAGACCCCGACCACCGACGCCCACCGCGACGTGCGCGTGCCGGACACCACCCGCAAGTGGCTGTCGCTGGGTATGACCTACGCCGCTTCGGACAAGATGGAATACAGCGTGGGCTACACCCACCTGTTCACCAAGGATCCGAACGTCAACTCGACCTCGGCAACGGCCAACACCGTTACCGGCAAGTACAAGGTCACCGGCGACGTGCTGGCTGCGTCGATGCAGTACAAGTTCTGATTCCGGCGATTGCCTGAAGCGGTACGAAGGAGGCCCCGCGCAAGCGGGGCTTCTTTTTTCCGGGGATCCGCATCCATGCATGGCGTGGATTTACTGCGACAATGGCTTCATGGCCGATCGCCGATACCTGAAGAAGATGACCCGCTACTGGGCTGCGGAAGAGGCCAAGGCGAACGCGATTCTGGATCGCGTGCTGGAGTCGGAATGGTTCGACTACTGGCACACGCATCTTGACTGGATGGGGCGCGGCAATCGCCATGTCAGTGACCGAATCGCCGTTGCCGCAGGGCTACTGCGGCTGCTCGAGCGGGCTGTGACGAGCGGGCGGGAGGATGTGCAGTGTTGGGTGACGCTGGCGCCGGATACCGGTCAGAGTGCGCTGTTCCTGCATTCGCCGAATCCTCGGGGAACACCGTGGCCGTACCCGTTCGATGGGGTGACCTGGGACATCGCTCCGCCTGACTGGCTTGCGCCTGTGCTCTCTTCAACCGGCCTGCAGCCAGGACGCTGGGGAAGCGGAGAGAGCCAGCGGTTGCTGGTGCGCGTGCGCGCTTGATTTCCATCCACGCATGGCGTGGATCTACTGGCTCAATCACGCATGGCGTGGATCTACGCGACAATAGCGTCATGAACCTGTCCGACCCGAACTTCCAGCTGGAGCTGGCCGCCAACATCGCCGTTGCCGGCTCGATTCTGCTGGCCGGCCGCAACAACGTGCATACGTGGTGGCTGGGTATCGTCGGCTGTGCGCTGTTCGCTGCCGTGTTCGAGCGCTCGCACCTGTACGCGGACATGGTGCTGCAGTTCTTCTTCGTGGTCATCAGCGTGTTCGGCTGGTGGCAATGGCTGCGTGGTGACCATGGTGCGCCGCTGCCGATCACCCGCTTGCCTGCACGCGCGTGGAGCTGGCTGCTGCCGTTGGCGGTGTTGGCGACCTTCGGCTACGGCTGGATGCTGACCCGGCTGACAAACGCCTATGCGCCGTATATCGACTCGGCGGTGCTGGTGCTGAGCGTGATCGCGCAGATCCTGATGATGCGGCGCAAGCTGGAATCATGGTGGGTGTGGCTGCTGGTCAACACCATCGCGGTGCCGCTGTACTACAGCCGTGGCCTGCATCTGACGTCGATCCTGTACATCGGCTTCTGGATCAACGCACTGGTGGCATTGCGTCACTGGCGGCACCTGATGCGGGATGAGGCCAGGGCGGCCGATGTTGTTGCCTGAGCACGCTGCGCGGGGCCTGGTGGTCGGCAAGTTCTGCCCGCTGCACCTCGGCCACGAGCGCCTGATCGAATTCGCCTCTACACGCTGCGCGCAGCTGCTGGTGATCGGCTGGTCGCAACCGGGCTTTGCCGGCTACAGCGCAGAGCGCCGCGAACGCTGGCTGCGCGTGCGCTTTCCGCAGGCCACCATCGTGGTACTTGATGATGAGCGGCTGGCCGCATTGTGCATGCAGCGGGGCGCGCCGGTTCGTGCTATGCCGCAGGACAGCGACGACGAGCAGATGCAGCGCGCGTTTACCGCATGGCTGTGCATGACGCTGTTCGGTGGAGCGGTGCAGGCGGTGTTTACCGGTGAGGACTATGGTGACGGCTTCGCGCAGGCGCTGGCCGCGCACTTCGGCACGCCGGTACGCCATGAGCGGCTGGAGCGCACTCTGGATATCGAACAGGCCTGCGGTACGCAGTTGCGCGCCGATCCGCATGTGCACCGGCACAGCCTGTCAGCGGAGGTGTATGCGGCCTACGTGCAGCGCGTGGCCTTCATTGGTGGCGAGTCCAGCGGAAAGACCACACTCGCGCGGGTGCTGGCCGAACGCCTGGGCACGGCATGGGTACCGGAGTTCGGACGTACGTTGTGGGAGCAGCAGGGCGGGGAGCTGCAGGCGCAGGATCTGCTGCGCATCGCAGTGACCCAGGCACAGCACGAGGACCAGGCCGCGCAGCACGCGCATCGTTGGTTGTTCTGCGATACCACGCCGTTGGTGACGCTGGGCTACAGCGGCTGGATGTTCGGCACAGCGCCCGAACCGCTGCAGCGGGCCGCAGCGCGTGCGTACGACCTGCTGTTCCTGTGTGCCCCGGATATTCCGTTCGAGCAGGATGGGACACGGGTGGGGCAGGAATTCCGCGTGCAGCAGCACGCGTGGTATCTGCAGCAGTTGCAGGCGCGTGGGGTCGACTACGTGTTGCTGGAAGGTGATCTGGAAACGCGTATCGCGCGCGTGCAGGCGGAGCTGGCAAAGCGTGCGGACAACCGGTTAAGCGTAACGGCGTGATCGTCGCCGGGCATGGCCCGGCGCTACCGGCAATGCACAAAAAAACCCCGCTTTCGCGGGGTTTTTCGTTCACCGCATGACGCCCGGAATCAGTCGCCCAGGGTCAGCAGCGAGGCGTTGCCGCCGGCGGCGGTGGTGTTCACCGTCACCGTCTTCTCGGTGGCGAAGCGCAGCAGGTAGTGCGGGCCGCCAGCCTTCGGGCCGGTGCCGGACAGGCCTTGGCCGCCGAACGGCTGCACGCCGACCACCGCACCGATCTGGTTGCGGTTGACGTAGACGTTGCCGACGTGGACGCCGTTGCTGATGCGGTCGACGGTCTCGTCGATGCGCGAATGCACGCCCAGGGTCAGGCCATAGCCGGTGGCGTTGATCTGGTCGATCACTGCGTCGAGCTGGTCGCCCTTCCAGCGGATCACGTGCAGGACCGGCCCGAAGATTTCCTTCTGCAGCTGGCCGAGATCCTTCAGCTCATACGCACGCGGTGCGAAGAAGGTGCCGTTGGCCGCGTCGGCGGACAGTTCGGCAGCCGCGATCAGGCGCGCTTCGCGGTCCATTCGCACGGCGTGGTCCTGCAGGATCTGCAGCGCATCGGCGTCGATCACCGGACCCACGTCGGTGGACAGCAGGCCCGGATTGCCGACCTTCAGCTCCTTCATCGCGCCAGCCAGCATGGTCATCACCTTGTCGGCGATGTCGTCCTGCACGAACAGCACGCGTGCAGCCGAGCAGCGCTGGCCGGCGGAGGTGAAGGCCGAACCGATCGCGTCCTTGACCAGCTGTTCCGGCAGCGCCGAGGAGTCGGCGATGAAGGCATTCTGGCCGCCGGTTTCGGCGATCAGCACGCCGATGGCGGCGTCACGTGCAGCCATCGCGCGGTTGATCGCGCGGGCGGTGTCGGTGGAGCCGGTGAAGGCCACGCCGGCCACGCGCGGGTCGGCAGTCAGCGCAGCACCGACGGTGGCGCCGTCGCCCGGCAGGTACTGCACCACGTCGGCCGGCACGCCGGCATCGTGCAGCAGCTTCACCGCGTAATAGCCGATCAGGTTGGTCTGCTCGGCCGGCTTGGCGATGACGCTGTTGCCGGCGGCCAATGCCGCAGCCACCTGGCCCAGGAAGATCGCCAGCGGGAAGTTCCACGGGCTGATGCAGACGAAGACGCCGCGGCCATGCAGCTGCAGTTCGTTGGATTCACCGGTCGGGCTCGGCAGCTTCTCGGCGTGGCTGAACTGCTCGCGCGCCTGCTTGGCGTAGTAGCGCAGGAAGTCCACCGCTTCGCGCACTTCGGCGATGCCGTCGGGCAGGCTCTTGCCGGCTTCCTTCACGCACAGCGCCATGAATTCGGGCATGCGCGCTTCCAGCTGGTCGGCGGCGTGCTCGAGGATGGCGGCGCGGCTGGCGGCCGGGGTGCGGTTCCAGCCCGGCTGCGCGGCCACGGCATTGGCCAGCGCCTTCTGCACGGTGGCGGCATCGGCGGCCTGCCACTGGCCGACCACTTCACGGGTGTCGGCCGGGTTGGTCACCGGCAGCGATGCGCCGGTCGGGTTCGCACCCGGCACCAGCGGTGCGGCCTGCCAGGGCTTCACTGCAGCGTTGAGCTGCTCGGCCAGGGCGCGCAGTTCGTTGTCGTTGGCGAGGTTGGCGCCCATGGAGTTCTTCCTGTCGTGGTTCTGGCTGCGCAGCAGGTCAACCGGCAGCGGGATCTTGGGATGCGGAATCGATTCGAACGAGGACACCATCTCGACCGGGTCGCGGACCAGGTCGGCGATCGGCACGCGTTCGTCGGTGATGCGGTTGACGAAGCTGGAGTTGGCGCCGTTTTCCAGCAGGCGACGCACCAGGTACGGCAGCAGGTCTTCATGCGAACCGACCGGCGCGTAGACGCGGCAGGGCAGGCCAAGGCGGTCGGCCGGCACGACTTCGGCGTACAGGTCGTCACCCATGCCGTGCAGCTTCTGGTGCTCGTAGACACCTCCATTGGCGATGCTGCGCACTGCGGCGATGGTGTGCGCGTTGTGCGTGGCGAACATCGGGTAGATCGCGTCGGCATGGGTGAACAGGCGCTTGGCACACGCCAGGTAGGACACGTCGGTGTTCTGCTTGCGGGTGAAAACCGGGTAGCCGGCATAGCCTTCGATCTGCGCGCGCTTGATCTCGGCATCCCAGTAGGCGCCCTTGACCAGGCGCACCTGCAGGCGACGGCCGGCGCGGCGCGCCATGTCGGCCAGGTGGTCGATCGTGTACGGCGTACGCTTCTGGTAGGCCTGCACAACGACGCCGAAGCCATCCCAGCCGGCCAGCGAGGCATCGCCGAACACCTGCTCGATGATGTCCAGCGACAGTTCCAGGCGATCGGACTCTTCGGCGTCGACGGTACAGCCGATGCCGTAGCTCTTGGCCAGCTGCGCCAGTTCCAGTACGCCCGGTACCAGGTCCTTCAGCACGCGCGCGCGCTTGGCGTGCTCGTAGCGCGGGTACAGCGCCGACAGCTTGATCGAGATGCCCGGCGCGTTGTTGACGTCGCCATCGGCGCGGCCGCCACGCGCCTTGTGGTCACCGCCGATGGCGTGGATCGCACGACGGTAGTCTTCCAGGTAGCGCAGGGCGTCCTTCATGGTCAGCGCGCCTTCGCCCAGCATGTCGAACGAGTAGCGGTAGCTGGCGCTGTCGCCCTTGTGCGAGCGTGCCAGCGCTTCGCTGATGGTGCGGCCCATGACGAACTGGTGGCCCATGATCTTCATCGCCTGGCGCACGGCCAGGCGTACCACCGGCTCACCGACGCGGCCGACCAGACGCTTGAACGCGCTGGGCGCATCGGCGCGGGTGGCGTCGTTCATCTGCACCAGCTTGCCGGTCAGCATCAGGCCCCAGGTGGAGGCGTTGACCAGCACCGAGTCGCTGCCGCCCAGGTGCTTTTCCCAGTCGGCATCGGCCAGCTTGTCGCGGATCAGCTTGTCGGCGGTCTCCTGGTCCGGAATGCGCAGCAGCGCTTCGGCCACGCACATCAGCAGCACGCCTTCCTCGCTGCCCAGGTCGTACTGGCGCATGAAGGCTTCGATCGCGCCCTGGTCCTTGGCGCGAACGCGCACGCGGGCGACCAGGTCGGCGGCCAGCGCCTGCACCTTGGCCTGCTCGTCGGCCGGCAGGCGTGCCTGCTCCAGCAGTTCGCGCACATGGCTGGCCTCGTCCTTCAGCCAACCATCGGTGATGGCCTGGCGGAACGGGTTGGGGGACGCCGGCAGTTCCGGCGACAGCAGCGCCGAGGGACGCGGAGCGTCGCTGGCGGCAATGGGAGAGGAAGGTGCGTTCATGCCGATCCGGCCAGTGGAAAACTTGGCGATTTTAATCATTTTTTCGACTTCAGGAAGGCCCGCGCAGCCACCTTCATGAATGCTGATAGCCCCTAGCGGTGGTGGATTCAGCGTGTTCAGCAAAGTCGGGTCATTTTGTGCCGAATTCGTCATTCGTGCTGTTGGGGTCATGCTGTGTTGCAGCATCGGAAAAAGTGTGAATGCACCCTTGCTACCGGCGAGAGGGCAGGGCTACCATCAAGGCGTTTCCCGCGGCAGGAACGCGGTTGCGACATGATCGAGGTGCTTACAGCTCCGGATGGGTCAGGTACGCAGCTGCGACTGCGTCCCCCACGGGCGCTCGATGCCCGGCAGTTCGTCCTGTTGTTTGCTGTGTTGTCGGGAGTGATGTGGCTGGTGTCCGCCTTCGGGTGGGTGGCCGGCAACGCATTCGCCCCCCTGTTCGCGCTGCTGTACAGCCTGTTGCTGGCAGCTGCGTTGCGCGCGTTGTGGCGCAGCGGTGAACGGCAGGAGGAGATCCGGGTAGTGCCGGCGTACGTGGAGGTCATCCCCGTGCCCGGTGGATCGCCGGTGTTCCGGGCTCACCCGCATTGGGTGCGCCTGCTCACCGACGACCAGAGGGTCCGGCTGGCATCCAGCGGCCGGCAGGTGGAGGTGGGGAGTTTTCTCGCGCCGGCCGAACGTCAAACGCTTGTTGAAACGCTTGAAGATTTGCTCGCCGCCAGCGATGGCGGCAACCGACGACGCTAAGGGTCTAGGCAATGAAGCAAAGCAGAGGGTGGGGCACGAAGTGCGTTGCAATGGCCGCCGCGATGGGGGCCCTGCTGTCGATGCCGGGGACGGCGCTGGCCCAGGCGGCCGATCCAAAGCCGTGGCAGTTGAACATGGGCAAGGGGGTGACCCAGACCTCACGCCTGGCCTGGGAATCGAACAACCTCTCGTTGATCGTCTGTACGGTGATCGGCGTGATCGTGTTCGGCGCCATGGCCTACGCGATGTTCAAGTTCCGCAAGTCCAAGGGCGCGGTCGCCGCCACCTTCAGCCACAACACCAAGGCCGAGGTCATCTGGACGGTGATCCCGGTGATCATCCTGGTGGTGATGGCGTGGCCGGCCACGGCCAACCTGATCAAGATGTACGACACCCGCGATGCCGAGATGACGGTCAAGGTCACCGGCTACCAGTGGATGTGGAAGTACGAGTACCTGGGCGAGAACGTGACCTTCACCAGCCGCCTGGACCGTGAGTCCGACCGCATGCGGCAGAGTGGCAAGGTACCGACCCGCGAGAGCCATCCGCACTACCTGCTGGATGTCGACAACCGGCTGGTACTGCCGGTGGACACCAAGGTGCGCTTCGTCATCACCTCCGACGATGTGATCCACGCCTGGTGGGTGCCGGCGCTGGGCTGGAAGCAGGACGCGATTCCCGGCTTCATCAACGAAGCCTGGACCAGCATCGAGCAGCCCGGTGTCTACCGCGGCCAGTGCGCGGAGCTGTGCGGCAAGGACCATGGCTTCATGCCGATCGTGGTCGAGGCGGTGTCCAAGGAAGAGTTCAAGCAGTGGCTGGCGCAGCGCAAACCGGCGCCTGCACCCGCGACGCCTGCCGCGCCCGCCGAACCCACCGCGCCTGCCAGTGAAACGCCGGCACAGCCGGCAGCACCGGCCGCCGCCGAGGCCGGCAACGCGCCTGCCGCGGCGGCCAGCGGAGCCTGATGTAACTGTCCGCGGCCGTGTCGCGGCCGCGGCGACAACCGATCCTGAGAGGTGTTTTGCAATGGCGCACTCGGCAGTTGGGCACGACGATCACCATCACCCGCAGAGCTTCTTCGAGCGTTGGTTCTTCTCGACCAACCACAAGGACATCGGCACGCTGTACCTGGGTTTCAGCTTCATCATGTTCGTCATCGGCGCGTTCATGAGCGTGCTGATCCGGCTGGAACTGGCCCAGCCCGGCATCCAGTACATCCGTCCGGAAATCTTCAACCAGCTGACCACCGTGCATGCGCTGGTGATGATCTTCGGCGGCGTGATGCCGGCCTTCGTTGGCCTGGCCAACTGGATGATCCCGCTGCAGATCGGCGCGCCGGACATGGCGCTGCCGCGCATGAACAACTGGTCATTCTGGCTGTTGCCGGTGGCCTTCAGCCTGCTGCTGCTGACCTTCCTGCTGCCCGGTGGCGCGCCGGCCGGTGGCTGGACGCTGTATCCGCCGCTGTCGCTGCAGGGCGGTTACAACGTCGCGTTCACCGTGTTCGCCATCCATGTGGCCGGCATCAGTTCGATCATGGGCGCGATCAACATCATCGCCACGGTGCTGAACATGCGCGCGCCCGGCATCGACCTGCTGAAGATGCCGATCTTCTGCTGGGCCTGGCTGATCACTGCGTTCCTGCTGATCGCGGTGATGCCGGTGCTGGCCGGTGCGGTGACGATGCTGCTGACCGACAAGTTCTTCGGCACCAGCTTCTTCAATGCGGCCGGTGGTGGCGACCCGGTGATGTTCCAGCACATCTTCTGGTTCTTCGGTCATCCCGAGGTCTACATCATGATCCTGCCCGCCTTCGGCGTGGTCAGCGAGATCATCCCGACCTTCAGCCGCAAGCCCCTGTTCGGCTACCAGGCGATGGTCTACGCCACCGCGGCGATCGCGTTCCTGTCATTCATCGTCTGGGCCCACCACATGTTCACCGTGGGCATGCCGCTGGGTGGTGAGATCTACTTCATGTTCGCCACCATGCTGATCTCGATCCCGACCGGTGTGAAGGTGTTCAACTGGGTCAGCACGATGTGGCGTGGTTCGCTCACCTTCGAAGCCCCCATGCTGTGGTCGGTGGCGTTCGTCATCCTGTTCACCATCGGCGGGTTCTCCGGCCTGATGCTGGCGATCGTGGCCGCCGACTTCCAGTACCACGACACCTACTTCGTGGTCGCCCACTTCCACTACGTGCTGGTGACCGGCGCAGTATTCGCGCTGATCGCGGCGGTGTACTACTGGTGGCCGAAGTGGACCGGGCGCATGTACAGCGAGAAGTGGGCCAAGGTGCACTTCTGGTGGTCGATCATATTCGTCAACCTGCTGTTCTTCCCGCAGCACTTCCTGGGCCTGGCCGGCATGCCGCGGCGCATCCCCGATTATTCGGTGGCGTTCGCCGACTGGAACCTGATCAGCTCGATCGGTGCGTTCGGCATGTTCGCCACGCCGTTCATGATGGCCGCGATCCTGCTGTCCTCGCTGCGCAATGGCGAAAAGGCCGAGGCGCGCTCCTGGGAGGGCGCGCGTGGCTTGGAGTGGACGCTGCCGTCGCCGGCACCGGCGCACACCTTCACCACGCCGCCGACCATCCGCCCGGGTGACCTGGCCCACGACGATATCGGTCATTGAGGTGGTGCATGCATAACGAGAGCCCGCTCCCGATCGGTAGAGTCGAGCCAAGCTCGACTAACGAAAAGCAGTCGAGCATGGCTCGGCTCTACAACACCGAAGAGCAGCCGACCAGCGGTCGGCTCCATCAGAGCGACAGCCAGATCCACGGCATCGAGCAGCAGCGTCAGCGCGCCAAGCGCACCGCGCTGTGGGTGGGTGCGATCGCCGTGCTGGTCTACGTCGGCTTCATCCTCAGCGGCGTGATCGGTCGATGAGCGAAACGCCGGCCACCGCTCCGTCACGCAGCGCCGGCCTGCCGCGCCTGATCGGCGTGGCGGTGGTGGTGTTCCTGCTGACGTTCTCGCTGGTACCGCTGTATCGCATCGCCTGCGAGAAGGTGTTCGGCGTGCGCCTGGAACGTGGCCCGGGCAGCGAAGCCAGTACCGGTGCCGCCAGTGGCAAGCGCACCGTGCGGGTGGAATTCGATGGCGGGGTCAATTCGCGGCTGCCGTGGTCGTTCCATCCCGAGCAGCTGACCATGGATGTGGTGCCCGGCGAGCTCAACGAGGCGCTGTACTTCGCCCGCAACGACAGCCAGCAGGCCGTAGTCGGCAGCGCGGTGCCTTCGGTGGCGCCGGCACGCGCGTCGGGATTCTTCAGCAAGACCGAGTGCTTCTGCTTCACTGCGCAGACCCTGCAGGCCGGCGAGAAGCGCGATATGCCGGTGCGCTTCATCGTCGATCCGGACCTGCCGCCGGAAATCCGGACGATCACCTTGTCCTACACCTTCTACCGCAACGATGCGTTGTCCGATCGGCTGGCTCTGGCCTCCACGTCGGAAGGCGCCCACGCTGCTCCCTGACCCGGATACCGACCATGGCCCAGACACCTACCGACGCCAACGTGTACTTCGTCCCGGCCCAGAGCAAATGGCCGTTCGTCGGTTCCATCGCGATGATGGTGACCATGGTCGGCGTGGCCAGCTGGCTCAATGACGCCAGCTGGGGCCGCTGGACCTTCTACATCGGCGTGGCAATGCTGGTGCTGACCCTGTTCTGGTGGTTCAGCGATGTGGTGCGCGAGTCGCAGGCCGGCAACTACAACCGGCAGGTGGACGGTTCGTTCCGGATGGGGATGGTCTGGTTCATCTTCTCCGAAGTGATGTTCTTCGGTGCCTTCTTCGGCGCGCTGTTCTACACCCGCCACCTCGGCCTGTCGTGGTTGAGCGGCGAAGGGCGCGGGGTGATGACCAACGAACTGCTGTGGCAGGGCTACTCGGCCGGCTGGCCGACCAATGGCCCGGCAGCGATCGGTGGCGCGTTCCAGACCATTCCGGCCTGGGGCCTGCCGCTGATCAATACGCTGATCCTGCTGACTTCGGGCGTGACCCTGACCATCGCCCATCATGCGCTGAAGGCAGGCAACCGCCGCCAGCTGCTGATCTGGCTGGGCCTGACGGTATTGCTCGGCCTCGGCTTCCTGACCCTGCAGGCGGAGGAGTACATCCACGCCTACAAGGAACTGAACCTGACACTCGGCTCAGGCATCTACGGTTCCACATTCTTCATGCTGACCGGCTTCCACGGCGCACACGTGCTGCTGGGAACGATCATGCTGATCGTGATGTGGCTGCGGTCGGCGAAGGGACACTTCACCCGCGACAACCATTTCGCTTTCGAAGCGGCCGCGTGGTACTGGCACTTCGTCGACGTGGTGTGGCTGATGCTGTTCCTGTTCGTCTACGTGCTTTGACCGCGCAGGCGTCGGCAGGCTCAGCCGCCGGCGCTGCCTGGTCTGATGTGGGGTCAGCTGCCGATGCCGTGCGGTTTGATCCAGCCCATGTAGATGCACACGATCACCAGTACGATCAACGCCACCGACACTCCGATGCGGCGGGTCAATGCATTGACCGTGCGCTTGGTCTGGCCGCGGTCCACCAGCAGGTAATACAGGCCGGCGCCCAGATTCCAGACGATGACGATCAGAAACGCGATTACCAGCAGGGTCTTCAGCGAATCACTCATGCGCGGCTCGAGGGCAGGGTGGATGTGCCTATCTGACCGCGTTTGCGCGGACTTGTCATGATGCGCCAGCACACGCGCCTGCTCGGATGGCTGATGGCGTTGCTGGCAATGGCCGGATTCACCGCGCTTGGCCTGTGGCAGCTGCAGCGGATGCACGCCAAACAGGCGCTGCTGGATGCGCAGGCCCCGGCTGCGGCGCAGGCGATGCCGTTGGCACAGGCGCTGGCCGCGCAGGGGGCGCTGCATGGCGTGGTCGATCATGGTCGCTTCCTGCCGGGCGTGGTGCTGCTGGACAACCAGACCCGCCACGGCCGCGCGGGAGTGAAGATCTATCGTCCGTTCCGCAGCGACGCGGGCAGCGTGTTGCTGGTGGACCTGGGCTGGCGCGCGCTGCCGCCCGACCGCACGTTGCCGGTGGTGGCGGCACCGCCGTCGCCGGTGGACGTGCGCGGCCTGCTGGCGCCGCCCCCCTCGGCCGGGCTGGCGCTGGGGCCGGCGTTCACCACCACCGATGTTGCAGGGCGCTGGCTGGCCAGTCGCCTTCCCGCCGATGGCCTGGCCGCTGCACTGGGCCTGCCGTCGTTGCCCGAGCGTGTGCTGCGGCTGGATCCGGCGTTGCCGTTCGGCGATGAGCGCGATCTCGACCTGCTGCCGAACACGCTGCCGCCGCAGCGCCACCTGGGTTACGCCGTGCAGTGGTTCGGGCTGGCGCTGACCGTGCTGGTGGTGGCGCTGGTACTGGAATGGCGCAGGCGGCAGCCCGTTGCCCGGTAGTACCGGCCGCTGGCCGGCATCCCTTTCCCAACCGTGAGAAAATGCCCCGCATGAACACTGCTACCTCCCCGCAGGCGCGCGGCAATGGCCGCCGGACCCTGGTGCTGCTGTTCGCCGTTTTCTTCGGGGCGATGGCGCTGGCCGCCATCCTGCGCTTCTCGGGCTGGCAGCCGACCGCGCATCGCAACAGCGGGCAATTGCTGAAGCCGCCGGTGGATCTGCGCCAGCAACCGCCGACGCTGGCCAATGGCGCGGCCTACCCCTGGAACCCTGACGCGCGCACCTGGCGCCTGCTGGTGGCACCGGCCGGTGCCTGCGACGCGCAGTGCGTCACTTTGTCGCAGGGACTGGGCAAGGTGTGGCAGCTGTTCGGCCATAACGCCGATAATGTCGAAATCCTGTGGCTGGGAACGCCACCGGCGTCGATCGCCTCGCTGCCCGCGCTGCGGCCGCTGGCCCCGTCGCCAGCCCTGCGCGCGGCGCTGCCCGGCGTCGATGATCCGGCGGGTCTGCCGGTCTACGTGATCGATCCGAACGGCTTCGTGATCATGCGTCATGCCCCCGGGAGCGATCTCGGCGGCCTGCGCAAGGACATGGCCACGTTGCTGAAACTGAAGTGAGTCCCGTTTGATGAGCCTTTCCGCGCGTCCGGCGCTGCACCGCAATTTCCACCGCCTGGCGTGGTTCGCCATGATCATGACCGCGAGCACGATCATGTTCGGCGCCTTCGTGCGCCTGTCCGACGCCGGCCTGAGCTGCCCGGACTGGCCGACCTGCTATGGGCAGGCGACCTGGCCGCAGCACGTGGAAGAGACCATCGGGCATCCGGCGGCGGAGATCCGTCCGCTGGAAACGCACAAGGCCTGGCGTGAGCAGGTGCACCGCTTCCTGGCGGGTGCGCTCGGCATCGAGATCCTGACCCTGGCCCTGTTGGCGACGCGCAAGCGGCGATTCGGAAGCACGGCGGTGGTCACCGCCTGCGTGCTGGTGGCTGCGGGCATACCGCTGTACATGATGGGCTGGCATGGAACCGCCAGCGCGCTGGCACTGATCGGCGAGGCCATCCTGCTGATCGCGGCATTGCGCTGGAGCAACATCGACCTGGCGCGCGCGGCGCTGCTGACGTTGGCGGTGGTGATCTTCCAGGCCCTGCTGGGCATGTGGACGGTGACCCTGCTGCTCAAGCCGATCGTAGTGATGGGCCATCTGCTGGGCGGCATGCTGATGTTCGGCCTGCTGGTGTGGATGGCCTGGCGGGCCACGCACATGCCGATCACCCTGGCCGAGGCGCCGAAGCTGAAGTGGTTGCTGCGCATCGGTGTGGCGGTGCTGGTCACCCAGATCGCGCTCGGCGGCTGGGTCAGCGCCAACTACGCGGCACTGGCGTGCGGCGGTGGCAGCGCCTCGCTGGACAATTTCCCGCGTTGCGCCAACCAATGGTGGCCGCAGCACAACTTCGCCGAGGGCTTCACCCTGTGGCGTGGAATTGGCGTGGATTACGAAGGCGGCGTGCTCGACGGTGCCTCGCGCATCGCCATCCAGATGGCCCATCGCCTGTTCGCGATTGTCGTTGCCGTCTACATGCTGTGGTTGGGCCTGCGCCTGTTCCGGCTGCCGAGCATGCGTGGCTGGGCCTCGGCCCTGGTCGCGCTGCTGGTGCTGCAGGTCACCCTCGGCATCCTCAATGTGAAGCTTGCACTGCCGCTGGAAGTGGCAGTGGCGCACAACGGCGTTGCCGTTGCCCTGTTGTTTGTATTGGTCAGCCTGCTGGCCCGCCTGCGTGCCCCGGACTGATTCCATGTTTTCCAACTATCGCCAGTACTGGGACCTGACCAAGCCCAAGGTCGTCGCCCTCATCGTCTTCACCGCCCTGGTCGGCATGGTCCTGGCCATTCCGGGCGTGCCCAGCTGGGAGCAGGTGCGCGCCGGCCTGCTCGGCTTCCTCGGCATCTGGCTTGCCGCCTCTGCAGCTGCAGCCATCAACCAGCTGCTGGATGCGCACATCGACGCGCAGATGGCGCGTACCTCGTGGCGACCGCTGGTGGTGGGCAAGGTCAAGCCATGGCAGGTGCTGGTATTTGCCGGCGTGCTGATCGTGCTGTCGATGGCGATCCTGGTGCTGTGGGTGAACTGGATCACCGCGGTGCTGACCTTCGCTTCACTGATCGGCTATGCGGTGATCTACACCGTCTACCTGAAGCGTGCGACCTCGCAGAACATCGTCATCGGTGGTCTGGCCGGCGCGATGCCGCCGATGCTGGGCTGGGCGGCGGTGACCGGCATGCAGGGCTCGTCGGACTGGGCGTACTCGTCGCTGCTGGTGCTGATCATCTTCATCTGGACGCCGCCGCACTTCTGGGCACTGGCGATCTTCCGTCGCGAGGACTACGCCAAGGCGGAAATCCCGATGCTGCCGGTCACCCATGGTGTGGTGCACACGCGCAAGCAGATCATGGCGTACTCGGTGGTGCTGGCACTGGTCTGCCTGCTGCCGTACCTGGTCGGGATGAGCGGCGCGTTCTACCTGGGCGGTGCGATCGTGCTCAACGCCGTGTTCCTCTGGTACGCCTGGCGCATGCTGAACCCGCCGGATGAGCTGTTCTCGATGAAGATGTTCAGCTACTCCATCGTCTACCTGATGGCGCTGTTCGCCTTCCTGCTGGTGGACCACTGGATCCTGCCCTGGTTGTGATGGGCTGATGTTCGGGGTCAGATCCCCGAAGGGGCTCTGACCCCGCCTGATCCAAGGCGCCAGTCCCATGTAGAGCCGAGCCCATGCTCGGCTGAGGGTGTATTGGAAGAGCAGCCGAGCGTGGGCTCGGCTCTACACTTGATCTCTTCCAGCCGCGTCGCCATTGCTGTTCCCGACCCCAAGGAAAGGAAGGAGCAGGGATGCATTCGATCTTCCGCTGGACCGCTGCGCTGCTGCTGGCACTGGGCATGTCCGCCAATGCGCACGCGGACGACGTAGCCGTGCAGATCCGCCAGCATTCTGGTGACCATCGCGTCATCGTGCTGGGAGAGCTGCATGGCACGCGCGAAGTTCCGGCGTTGCTGCGCGAACTGATGGAGGCCTACGCGGCCGACGGCGCACCGGTGCGGTTGGCGTTGGAGCTGCCGACCGGCGAGAACCCTGCGCTGGCGACCTACATGTCTTCTGCAGGCACGGCCGAAGCGCGCGCTGCATTGCGTGGCACGAAGTACTGGACGGTTCGCAGCCGGATGCATGACGGCCGTCGCAGCGAGGATATGCTCGACCTGATCGAAGCGGCACGCGTGCTGCGCGCCCAGGGACGTGACGTGCAAGTGTTCGGCTTCGACCGCGTGCTTCCTGCCGAAATGGCCGGTACGGGTGCACGCGACAGGGTGATGGCCGAAGAGGTCCGGGCGCGTGCAGAAGCGTTGCCCAAGAACGGGCGGCTGCTGGTACTGACCGGCAACGTGCATGGCATGCGCGCGCAACCGAGGATGATCGCCTACCCGCCGATGACGGCGTTGCTGAAGGATCTGGACCTCTACAACGTGCGCATCGAAGCACGCAGCGGAGAGGGCTGGGGCTGCACTGCGCTTGAACACTGTGGTGTGCGTCAACTGCCCAGCTACGCCGGAGAGTCACCCCGGCGGGATGCCGATACCGAACGCAGCTATGACCTGTGGGTATGGCTGCCGCGTTTCAGCGTGGCGCGTCTGCTGGACCGTGATTCGGCTTGGTGATCCTCAGCCGAGCACGGGCTCGGCGCTACAGTAGATCCACGCCATGCGTGGATGGTTGTTCCGCAGGTCAGGGCGCGCGCTTGGCGTAGCGCTGGGCGATCACGCCGCAGACGATCAGCTGGATCTGGTGGTAGATCATCACCGGCAGCACGATCGCACCGAGGCTGCCGCCAGCGAACAGCACCTTGGCGATCGGCACGCCGGTGGCCAGGCTCTTCTTCGAGCCGCAGAACACGATGGCGATCTCGTCTTCACGGTTGAAGCGCAGGCGGCGCGCGATGAAGGTGATCAGCGGCATGGCGATGCCGAGCAGTACCGCCGCCACCACCGCCACCGCGAACAGCGAGAGCAGGGGGGTCTTGCTCCACAGCCCTTCAGTGACCGCTTCGCCGAACGCCGAGTACACCACCAGCAGGATGGTGGCCTGGTCGGTGTAGCGCAGCAGCGCGCGCTGCTTTTCCACCCAGCCGGCGATCCATGGGCGCAGCAGGTGGCCGGCCACGAACGGCACCAGCAACTGCAGCATGATGCCGCCGATGGCATGCAGCGGGTCGTGCACGCCGCCGGAGGTCCCGGCCAGCGCGGTCAGCAGCAGGGGCGTCAGGAACACACCGAGGATGCTCGACAGCGAGGCACTGCACACGGCTGCCGGCACGTTGCCGCGCGCCATCGAGGTGAACGCGATGGACGACTGCACGGTGGACGGCAGGGTGCACAGGAACAGCACGCCCAGGTACAGCTCGGGCGTCAGCAGCCAGCCCGACAACGGCTTGAACAACAGCCCCAGCAGCGGGAACAGGATGAAGGTGCAGGCGAGGATCGTCAGGTGCAGGCGCCAGTGCAGCATGCCGCCGATGATCGATTCGCGCGGCAGGCGCGCGCCGTGCAGGAAGAACAGCGCGGCGATGGCGACGGTGGTGACATCGTCGAGCACCAGGGCGGCGGCGCCTTTCATCGGCAGCAGCGAGGCCAGGCCGACGGTGCACAGCAGGGCGAGGGTGAAGTTGTCCGGTCGCAGGCGCGACCACCAGCGGGTCATGGTGGATAGGCTCCTTGGTGCGGGGGGATTACCCCCGGGAATCAGGGGGTGGGAGAAGGGATCGCCAGGCGCTCGCGGGTGGCTGCTTCCAGCGACTTCAGGCCGGCACGCTGGCCCAGTTGCAGGGCCTGTTCCGGACTGGCGTGTTCGTAGCGCGCGTTGACCAGGCCGAGCACGGCACCGGCGCGGTTGCCGGAGGCACAGTGCAGCAGCACCGGGCCTTGGCTCTGCTGCAGGGCCTGGTGCACGGCGCGCACGTTGGCGGCATCCAGGCCCTCGGCACCGGCCACCGGAATGCGTACATAGCGCAGGCCCAGCGCTTCGGCCTCGCGTGTTTCATCGAAGCCGCGATCTTCATCGGGTTGGCGCAGGTCGATCACCGTGCGCACGCCCTGTGCAGCCAGTTCGCGCAGTTGCGCAGCCGTGGGCTGGCCGCCGGCGTACAGGCCGGGGCGGACTTCAGCAAGGGCGGGATTCACAGCCCAGGCTGGCAGAACCGGGCAGAGCGACAACAACAGCAGGCAGGTCAGGCGCAGCAGCATGGTCTCTCCGGGGATGTGTTCTGCCGCTACAGGCGCAGATTGGCACGTGCCTTCAGCAGCTCGCGCATCTCGTACTTGTCAGTATCGTCCAGACCCTGTTGTCGCTGCTTGGCGTTAAGGTCGTCGATCCGCTGGAACAGCAGCTGCTTCTCCAGCTGCCCGACCGCGTCATGCAGCTCCACCGTCCACATCGCTTCATCGCCCGCCAGCGTCTGCGCGGCCAAGGTGTGCAGCGACGCCTGTTCCTCGCGGCCGTCGAAATGCTCCAGCAGGGCACCGGTACTGATGTCCGGGCGCTGTTCGACCAGCCCCAGCAGTTCCAGCAGCAGCTCCACGCCCGGCAGGCGCAGGCCCTGGAAGTGGTGCTTGCCGCCCAGGGTCAGGGCCAGCGTCGGTTGCTGCAGCAGCACGGCGATCGCGCCGCGCACCAGGCTGCGCTTGGCCACCGGCTGGATCGTGCGCGAGACGGCGCGTTGCGGCATCTGCGGGCGGCCCGCCTGCGCATTGCCGCCCAGCCCGGTCAGCTGCCCCAGCTGCTGCTTCATCAGGTCGCCAAACGCGCCGTCGGGAATCTGCGCGAGCATCGGCTTGGCGCGCTCGGCCAGCCGTGCCTTGCCGTCCAGCGTACCCAGGTTGATCTCGCGGGTCAGCTCGTCGAAGAAGAACTGCGACAGCGGCGTGGCCTGCTTCAGGCGCTCGTCGAAGGCCTCGGCACCTTCCTTGCGCACGATGCTGTCCGGGTCTTCGCCATCGGGCAGGAACAGGAAGAAGGCCTGGCGGCCGTCCTTCATGCGTGGCAGCACCGATTCCAGCGCCTTCCAGCCGGCGCGGCGGCCGGCGGCGTCGCCGTCGAAGCAGAAGAACACGTCCGGCGCGTTGCGGAACAGCAGCTCGGCATGGTCCGGCGTGGTTGCCGTGCCCAGCGTCGCCACCGCCTGGGTGACGCCGAACTGGAACAGCGAGACCACGTCCATGTAGCCCTCGACCACGATCAAGCGCTCGATCTTCTGGTTGGTCTGGCGCACCTGCCACAGGCCGTACAGTTCGCGGCCCTTGTGGAACAGCGCGGTCTCGGGCGAGTTGAGGTACTTGGGACCGTCGTCCTTCTCGAACACGCGCCCGCCGAAGGCGATCACCCGGCCACGGCGGTCGAAGATCGGGAACATCACCCGGTCGCGGAACTTGTCGTAGACGTGGCCGCGGTCGTTCTTGGAGAACAGGCCGGCGCGGTCGAGCAGCTTCATCCGCCGCTCGTCCTTGCCCAGCGCATCGCGCAGGCCGCTGTAGCCATCGGGCGCGTAGCCGATCTGGAAGCGTGCGCGGTTCTCTTCGTCCACGCCACGCCCGTCGAGGTAGCTGCGTGCTTTCTCGCTGCCTTCCAGGTTCTTCTGGAAGAACTTGGTTGCCGCGTCCAGCGCGGAGTACAGCTCGCGGCTGTCATCCTGCTGCTGCGCACTGCGCGGGTTCTCGCTGCGCGGCACTTCCATGCCGGCACGCTTGGCCAGTTCATCCACCGCGTCGAGGAACTCGAGGCGGTCGTAGTTCATCAGGAAGCTGATCGCGGTGCCGTGCGCGCCGCAGCCGAAGCAGTGATAGAACTGCTTGGTCGGCGAGACGGTGAACGAGGCCGAGCGCTCGTCATGGAACGGGCAGCGTGCGGCGTATTCCTTGCCCTGGCGCTTCAGCGGCACGCGGCTGCCCACCACCTCGACGATGTCGGAGCGGGCCAGCAGGTCGTCGATGAAAGCGTCGGGGATACGGGCCATGGGCAACAGGACAGGGCGCGGCCGCCAGGGCGCGCTGCGGGGGCGGCAGGTCCCCTAGTTTACTCGCTGGCGGCGGCCGGGCCGGTTTCCTGTGGGGCCCCATCGGCGCTGGCCAGGCGTGCACGTGCGTACTGGCGTTCGTCGATCACCGCGGTCATCAATGCACCGACGAAGAACACGGCAGTGGCGTAGTAGATCCAGACCAGCGAAATCACCAGTGCACCCATCGAGCCGTAGGCACTGCCGGGGGCAACGGTGCTGATGTAGACGCCGATGCCATAACGGCCGAGGGTGAACAGCAACGAGGTGATGGCGCCGCCGATGAACGCCTGGCGCCAGGCCACGCGCCGGTCAGGCAGGTAGTGGTACAGGAAGGCGAAGGCCAGCGTGTACAGCAGCAGCGATGTCAGATAACCGATTGCGGGCAGCACCGAGGGCAGCTGCGCGAACACCACCTGCAGCGCGGTGGTGGCGGTCATCGACAGGATCAGCAGGAAGCCCAGTGCCAGCACCACGCCGAACGAGAACACACGCTTGCGCAGCCAGGCCTTGACCCCGTCCAGGCGTTGCCCGCTGGTATGGAAGATCCGGTTCAGCGCGTTCTGCAGCTGCGCGAACACGGCGGTGGCGCCGACGAACAACAGCAACGTGCTCCAGACCCCGGCCAGCGAACCGACGCTGGGCTGGCTGTTGGCGTTGTGCAGCACGGTGTCGGCCACGCTGGCCACGCTGCTGCCGGCCACCGAGCCGATCTGCCCGATCAGTGCCTGCTGCGCCGGCGGATACAACGAGGCGGTCAGCCACAGCAACAGCACCAGCAGCGGCGCCATCGACAGCAGGGCATAGAAGGAGACCGAAGCGGCCTGGGTCAGCACATCGATCTCGACGAAGCGCTTGGCCACCGCCATCGGGAAACTATCCTGCAGGCGCTCCAGGCGGGATCGGACGGTGTGCAGGGAACGGTGCGACTGTGGCATTGAGGGGGGTCAAGTGCGGGCGGAATGCCTTTGTTCTAGCAAAACCGCGCTTCGTGAAGGGTGAAGTTCCCATTCAGCTACGCGTCTGCGGCTGGGAGCGCGCTATCCTTCTGTCCGGCCGGCGGTGCATCAAGAGGGCTGCCGCAGCAGTATCCGTAGGCCGTTGCGGGGGCGCAGGGCCGCGAGGTTGCAACTTCACAGCAAAAAAGGACGATCTATGAAAGGAATGGTCTGCACGACGATGATGCTGTTGGCGATGAGTGGCTCGGTCGCGGCTTCTGCGGCCTGCGAGAAAGCGTTCAAGACGGTGGGCGATCCGCGCAATGGCGCGTTGTACATGGCTGATCTCACCATTCCAGGACTGAAGGTGCAGAGCGCACTGGACCAGTTGCGCAAGATCGGTGGCGATGATCAGCTGGACGTGGGTGGACAGCTCGTGGAGGGCAATACGGGCGACCAGTACCTGATCCAGCGAAAGGGCCTGCGGACGCCGTTGGTGTTGATCGGAACCGCCGATCGTTCCGGTCGCGTCACCCTGACGACCAAGCTTGCTCGTGGCCAGACGATTGAGCCGCAGATCGCGCGGCAGTCGATGTGCGAGATGCTGGACAAGCTCAAGGCCGGGAGCCAGGGCGATGCCCTTGCCGCCGCCGCGCGCACCCAGTACCCGATGCCGGCTGCCGAGGAAGTCAAGGCGCCGGACCTGTCCAAGAAGATGGGCAAGGAAGTACGCGACACGATGGCGCTGTACAACAGTGCAGGCAGCTTCAAGGACTTGATGCTGGGCACCACCACCAACAAGGAAGACATGGGTGACCGCTCGGCCACTTTCCTGCCGGTATATGCGAAGTACGTGGGACAGCGCTACCGGATCGATGGCCAGATCTATACGGTCAATTCCAACCGGTACTCGACGCGACCTGGCGACATCGGCTCAATCAACTATCTGGTGACGCCGACCCGCGGCTTGCTGCGCATCCGTCAGAACGACACCTTCAACAACAACAACTACACCATCCGCTGTGAGTTCGCATCGGACCAGGCGGCCTACGTGGCAATGCTGCGTGAGCGCGACTGGGCCAAGCTGGAAGGTGAAGTGAGTTCGGTTGAGGAAAGCTCAATGACATTGCGTAATTGCCGCCAGGCACAGTAAGCAGCGTGATTCAGGCAAGAATGACAAGGCCCGCGAGATGCGGGCCTTGTCCTGTGCGGCGCGCGAAGCTGAATCAGCTCGCCAGCTGCTGCTTGACCAGCTTGGACACCAGGCCCATGTCGGCCTGGCCGGCGAGCTTGGGCTTCAGCGCGCCCATCAGCTTGCCCATGTCGGCCGCGCTGCTGGCGCCGGTCTCGGCGATGGCCGCCTGGATCGCCGCGACGATCTCGGCTTCGCCCATCTTGGCCGGCAGGTAGGCTTCGATCACCACGATCTCGGCGCGCTCGATTTCCGCCAGGTCTTCGCGGTTGGCCGCTTCAAACTGGCTGACCGAGTCCTTGCGCTGCTTGACCATCTTGTCGAGCACGGCGATCACGGCGGTGTCGTCGAGCTCGATGCGCTCGTCGACTTCCTTCTGCTTGATGGCCGCGTTGATCAGGCGGATGACGCCCAGCTTGTGCTTCTCGCCGCCCTTCATGGCGGCCTTCATGTCTTCGGTGAGCTGCTGCTTCATGCTCATGGCGAACCTCGTGGTGGTGGTGGGGCAGGGCGGATGCCCGGGCCCGGAAACGCAAAAAGCCGGCGACGCTCGCGCGTGCCGGCTTCGACTCCACCGCGGCAGGGAATGCCCACCGCAATGAAGATGCGTCCGATCAGTACAGGCGCTGACGCTTGGTGACGTCGCGCGAGGAACGGCGCAGCTGACGCTTCACAGCAGCGGCGGCCTTGCGCTTACGCTCCTGGGTCGGCTTTTCGTAGAACTCGCGCTTGCGGGTTTCGGCCAGCACACCGGCCTTTTCGCAAGTGCGCTTGAAGCGGCGAAGAGCAAACTCAAAGGGTTCGTTCTCGCGGACTTTGACGCTGGGCATGGAATCTCCGGGACACAGTAGAACCGGGTCACGCCCGGCGAGCCGCACATTATAGTGGCGAATAAACAAACTGCAAGCCGCAAATCCTGAATAGGGGCAGGTTGTTGGATTGCAGTGAGACCTGCCAGTTCCCCCGAGGGGTTGGCAGGGGCGTCATAATAGCAGGCATGCGAGTCCTTGGCATCGAATCTTCCTGTGATGAGACCGGCGTGGCGGTGTATGACACCGACCTGTCCGGCAGCGCGGCCCTGCGCGCCCATGCGGTCTACAGCCAGATCGCCCTGCACGCCGAGTACGGCGGTGTGGTGCCCGAGCTGGCCAGCCGTGACCACGTGCGCAAGCTGCTGCCGCTGGTGCGGCAGACGCTGGCCGAGGCCGGGCTCGGCGTGAACGACATCGACGGGGTGGCCTATACCGCCGGCCCTGGCCTGGTCGGGGCGCTGCTGGTGGGTGCCGGTGTGGCCCGGTCGCTGGCCTGGGCACTGGAGGTCCCCGCCGTGGGCGTGCACCACATGGAAGGCCATCTGCTGGCACCGCTGATGGAAGACGACCCGCCGCAGGCCCCGTTCGTGGCCCTGCTGGTGTCCGGCGGCCATACCCAGCTGGTGGCCGTCGATGCCATCGGCCAGTACCGGCTGCTGGGCGAAACCCTGGACGATGCGGCCGGTGAAGCCTTCGACAAGACCGCCAAGATGATGGGCCTGCCGTACCCGGGCGGGCCGCAACTGGCCAAGCTGGCCGAGCAGGGCACGCCGGGCGTCTATCGCTTCACGCGGCCGATGACCGATCGCCCGGGCCTGGATTTCAGCTTCTCCGGCCTGAAGACCCAGGTCCTGATGGCCTGGCGCGACAGTGACCAGAGCGAGCAGACCCGCGCCGACATCGCTCGTGGCTTTGAAGATGCCGTGGTCGAGACCCTGTCCATCAAGTGCGAGCGCGCGCTGGAAGCGGCTGGCACCAATGTGATCGTGGTGGCCGGCGGCGTCGGCGCCAACAAGCGCCTGCGCGCACGCCTGCAGCAGATGGCCGAGCGCCTCGGCGGCCGCGCCTGCTTCCCGCGGCCGGCGCTGTGCACCGACAACGGCGCGATGATTGCCTTCGCTGGCGCACTGCGCCTGCAGGCGGGCCAGCACAGCCCGCCGAAGGTGGACGTCACCCCGCGCTGGGACATGGCGACGCTGCCGGCGGTCTGAGCCGGACCCGGTCCCGTGATGCCGGCCGCTGGCCGGCAACGTCATCAAGGTTTGCCAACCAATGGCGAGGCCGCGAGCACCGTCGTCGCCCGTTCATGGCGCTGCAGCCAGCCCAGGGTGTGCGGGCAACGGGCGTGGATCAGCCGCCCGATCGCGGCGAGGTCGGCGCCGATGTCGCGCTCAAGGATCGGTTCGTGGTGGGCGATGCGGTTGCGCAGCTGGCGGATGCGTCCAATGTCAACGTGCATGGCTTTTCTGATGACACTGGGGTGAGCCGAAGGCGCATGGCGCAGTACGCCGTTGAGTGCCGGAATCCACAGCGTGGAGTCGAAGCGACAGGTGAACAGCTGTTGCCAGAACACCATTGGCAGGTTGGCGACGATCTCGGAGGTACTGGTCGCGCGACAGGCTGCCTGTTCCAGCGCTGTCCTGGCGAAGGCGGATGATGATGCCGGCAGCCTGCGCCGGAAGGCATCATTCCACGGCCATCGCGGACCATGCTGCCGCGCCAGTACCGATGCCGCTGCATTGCGGATGACCACTTCGCAGAGGTGGACCGGCATCATCAATGCACCGCACATCCGCATGTTCCAGAGGTACAGGGATTCGGCAGTGACGTCAGGGCGGCAGGTCGATGCGATTCTCTCGTAGGTCGACAGACGCTCCGCTGACAGCGCGCGTCTCAATGCATCGTATGCAGCCATCGTGATGTGCGCTGGTGAGGGGAAGATCGATGTTGGCCAGGGATGGAGTCGGCCACCATCAGGGAACGCCTTTGTGTACGTGGCCGATTTCCCGCGTTCAAGCTGGGGACAAGACGTTGGTCTGCGTTGTCGCACATGGCCTTGACCCGCAGTTTGGTTCCTGCCTAATCTGATCACCTGCGCCACCGGGACTCGCGGCTTGAGAAAGCTCCCCCCGGGGACAAACGGTAGTACCAAAGGGCCCCGCTAGCAGGGCCCTTTGTCTTTTTCAGCCCCTGTGAATGCCCGGCGACCCGTCGCCCGTTCCGGGCAGGCTCACCGCCGTCCCGTTACCATGACCGCCTGTTTTCCGGCTGGTAACCGCAATGGACAAGGTTTTCATCGAAGGGCTGACGATCGACGCCCTGATCGGCATCTACGATTGGGAGCGGCGGATCCGCCAGGACCTGGTGTTCGATCTGGAGATGGGCTTCGACAACCGTCGTCCGGCGGCCAGCGATGACATTGCCCATACCCTGAACTACAAGGCGGTCAGCAAGCGCCTGGAGCAGTTCGTGCGCGAGTCGGAATTCGGCCTGGTGGAGACCCTGGCCGAGCGCTGCGCGCAGATCGTGCTGGACGAGTTCGACGTGAAGTGGCTGCGCCTGAAGCTGAGCAAGCCCGGTGCGGTGCGCGGCGCGCGCGCGGTCGGCGTGATCATCGAGCGCTCGCGGGACTGACCCGTTACTGCCAGCCGCCGGCTGGCAACCCCCGGTAGTGCCGGCCGCTGGCCGGCAACCTCAACAGCAATGAAGAAGGAGACAACCGATGGTGGACGCAGTGGTGGCGGTACAGTGGCTGGAACAGCTGCAGAACACACTGGAACCCTATCCTGGCGCCTACCTGGCGTTGATGATCTCGGCCCTGCTGATCGCAGCCGGCCTGGCCAACTGGGTGACCAAGCGCATCCTGGTGCGCGGCCTGCGACGCCTGCTGCAGCGCCTGCCGGGCGCCGAGTCCGGGCGTGGCAGCCACCTGATGCGGGTCATCGCGCGCCTGTCCAACGTGGTGCCCAGCCAGGTGATCGCCTCGGGCATCACCCTCATTCCCGACCTGCCGCCAGGCCTGGTCAACGTCATCATCAAGCTGTGCATCGTGTGGGCGGTACTGACCGTGTCGATGGCGTTCTCGCATGCGCTGGATGCGGCCAACAGCCTGTACGAACGCAAGCCCGATGCACGCAACAAGCCGATCAAGGGCTACCTGCAGGTGGTCAAGATCGTGGTGTTCGTGGCCGCGGGCCTGTCCATCGTCGCCACCCTGCTGGGGGTGAAGCTGGGCCCACTGGTCACCGGCCTGGGCGCGGCAACCGCGGTGCTGATGCTGATCTTCCAGGACACCATCCTGTCACTGGTGGCCAGCGTGCAGATCAGTGGCGATGGCCGCGTGCGCATCGGCGACTGGATCGAGATGCCGAGCCAGAACGCTGACGGCGATGTCATCGATATCGCCCTGCATACCGTCACCGTGCAGAACTTCGACAAGACCATCACCACCATCCCGACCAAGAAGCTGGTGACCGAGTCGTTCAAGAACTGGCGTGGCATGCAGGAAGCGGGGGGCCGCCGGATCAAGCGCGCGCTGTACCTGGACCAGCACAGCGTGCGCTTCATGGAAGAGGACGACCTGGCCTTCCTTGGCCAGTTCGCCCTGCTGGGCGACTACCTGCGCGGCAAGCAGCAGGAGCTGGGCCAGTGGAACGGACGCCTGCGCGAGCAGGGCGTGGCCGAGGTCAACAGCCGCCGGGTGACCAACCTGGGCACGTTCCGGGCGTATGTGGAGCGCTACCTGGCCAGCCACCCGGGCATCCACACCGACATGACCCTGCTGGTGCGCCAGCTGCAGCCGACCACCGAAGGCCTGCCGCTGGAGCTGTACTGCTTCACCCGCAGCACCGCCTGGGGCGAATACGAGGCGGTGCAGTCGGACATCTTCGACCACCTGCTGGCGATCCTGCCGGCCTTTGGCCTGCGGGTGTTCCAGGCGTCCAGCGACGCCATGTTGATGGCCGGGCAGCGCCAGTTGGCCGGCTCGGAGTAAGCTGCGATGCCCCCGGCCGGACCGTACGGATCCGGCTGGTGGCTGAAACTGAATGACGAAACCTCTCGCCAAATCGCCCGGGATCGCTAGAATGCCGGGCTTGTAAACGTTTTCATCAAGGACTGCCGGTGGCCTCCGATCGCATCGAATCCCTCATTGCCCAGATGACCGTCGAGGAAAAAGTCGGCCAGCTGGGTGTCTTCGCGGACATGGTCCGCCCGTTCGCCCCGGACGTGAACCCGGAAGCCAACGTGCGCAATGCCGACCAGGTGCTGCAGCAGGTGCGCGAGGGCAAGGTCGGCTCGCTGTTCAACGGTGTCGGCGCCGAGCTCGGCCGCCGTATCCAGCAGGTCGCCACCGAGGAGAGCCGCCTCGGCATCCCGGTGATCCTGGCCGCCGACGTCATCCACGGCATGCGCACCGTGTTCCCGATTCCGCTGGGCGAAGCGGCCAGCTTCGAGCCGGACCTGGCCGAGCGCACCGCGCGCGCCACTGCGGTTGAAGCCACCGCTGCCGGCCTGCACTGGACCTACGCACCGGCGGTGGACATCGCCCGTGACCAGCGCTGGGGCCGCGGTGCCGAAGGTGCCGGTGAGGACGTGGTACTGGGCTGCGCGTTCGCCGCCGCCCGCGTGCGTGGCTTCCAGGGCAGCGACCTGTGCGCGGCCGATTCGCTGCTGGCCACGCCCAAGCACTTCGCCGCCTACGGCGCGGTGATGGCCGGCATGGAATACAACATGGTCGACATCTCGCCGCAGACCCTGCGCGACGTGCACCTGCCGCCGTTCAAGGCCGCCTTCGACGCTGGCGCGATCACCGTGATGTCCTCGTTCAACGACATCAACGGCGTGCCGGCCAGCGCCAACGCCGAGCTGCTGACCGACATCCTGCGGGGTGAATGGAAGTTCCCGGGCGTGGTGATCTCCGACTACACCGCCGACATGGAACTGGTCGCGCACGGCTATGCCGCCGATGACCGCGATGCCACCGCCAAGGCATTCACCGCCGGCCTCGACCTGAGCATGCAGAGCGGCTTCTACGCCGAGCACCTGCCGGGCCTGGTGGAGAGTGGCGAGGTGCCGATGAGCGTGCTGGATGAAGGCGTGCGCCGCATCCTGTGGCTGAAGGAAACCATCGGCCTGTTCGACGACCCGTATCGTTCGCTGGACCCGGCGCGCGAAGCCGATACCTCGCATATCGCCGCCCATGACGAACTGTCGCGTGATGCCGCGCGCCGTTCGATCGTGCTGCTGAACAACCGCGACAACGTGCTGCCGCTGCAGAAGAACGGCCAGAAGATCGCGCTGATCGGCCCGTTCGTGCAGGACCGCGACAACATCGAGGGCTGCTGGACGCTGTTCGGCGACAAGCAGCGTTACGTCGACCTGGAAACCGGCGTGCGCGCGGCCATCGGCGATGATGCGCTGCTGGAAGTGGTGCCGGGTTGCGAGCTGGAAGTGGCCATTGCCGGTGGCACCGAAGCGGCCGTGGCGGCTGCGCTGCGTGCCGACGTGGTGGTGCTGGCACTGGGCGAGCCGCAGCGATACAGCGGCGAGGCACAGTCGCGCGTGGAGATCACCCTGCCGCCGGCACAGCAGGCGCTGGCCGAAGCGGTGGCGATGACCGGCAAGCCGCTGGTGGTGCTGCTGCGCAATGGTCGCGCGCTGGCCCTGCAGGGGGCGGTGCGCAATGCGCATGCCGTAGCCATCACCTGGTACCTGGGCACGCAGACCGGCCATGCCGTCGCCGATGTGCTGTTCGGCGATTACAGCCCGTCCGGCCGCCTGCCGGTCAGCTTCCCGCAGGTGTCCGGCCAGC
This sequence comes from Stenotrophomonas sp. PA-6-5C, assembly GCF_021605635.1. Classification (NCBI taxonomy): domain Bacteria; kingdom Pseudomonadati; phylum Pseudomonadota; class Gammaproteobacteria; order Lysobacterales; family Lysobacteraceae; genus Stenotrophomonas; species Stenotrophomonas sp. PA-6-5C. The sequence goes on along the minus strand of NZ_WKEE01000048.1, from coordinate 6,593 downwards.
AGCCGTACTTCTACAACCACCCGCGTACCGGCCGCCCGGAACTGCCGACGATGTCGGAGTTCAAGGCACGCTGGCGCGAGATTCCGAACGAGCCGCTGTATCCGTTCGGCCACGGCATCGGTTACACCACCTTCGCCTACGGTGTGCCGCAGCTGAGCAGTGCGCGCGTCGGCTGGGACGACACCCTGACCCTGACCACCACGCTGACCAACACCGGCAACGTGGCCGGCGAGGAAGTGGTGCAGCTGTACATCCATGACCGCGTGGCCAGCCGCGTGCGGCCGGTGCGTGAGCTGAAGGACTTCCGCAAGGTGGCCCTGCAGCCGGGCGAGTCGACCGAGGTGGTGTTCACCCTGACCCGTGAGCAGCTGGCATTCACCGGCCGCGACGGCGTGCTGCGTGCCGAGCCGGGCCTGTTCGATGTGTGGGTGTGTGCCTCGTCGACGGCCGGTGAGGCCGTGCAGTTCGAGCTGCTGAAGGCCTGACCGGTAGAGCATCCACGCATGGCGTGGATCTACTGGCAATGAGGAGCGCCGGGCCATGCCCGGCGTCCTCACCCATGGCGAACACGCCGGGCGCGGCCCGGCGCTACCATCGGACTCCCTGTATCGATGGAGCCCGCGCATGCGCACGATGGCCTACCTTGTTCCTGTCCTGTTGCTGGCAGCGTGCTCGCAGCCGGCATCGCCGCCCGAGCCCGCCGCCGATGCGCCGCCGCCGATGACAGGTGCGACGCCGGCTGAGGCGGCCGCCAGCACCACGCCCGATGCCGCTGCGGCACCGCAGGCTGCGGCGGAACACGCCAAGGATGCGGCAGCGACGCCTGCGGATGCTCCCAGCCCGGTCGAGCCCGCAGCAGACGACGCCCGCGCGCGCATCGAGACGCTGCTGGGCGATGCGGCGCAGTATGAAAAAGTATTCAATGCCTTCAAGACCGCCGTGGTCGCAGGTGATCGTCCTGCCGTGGTTGAAGAAGTGCGCTTTCCACTGAACATCAGTGGTGGCAAGAAGATCACCGGGCCCGGTGAATTCCAGCGCAACTACGAAAAGATCATCACCCCGGCGGTGGTCAAGGCCGTATCCGCGCAGGAGTTCGGCAAGGTCTTCGTCAACCAGCAGGGCGTGATGATCGGCGATGGCCAGGTGTGGTTGAACGGCGAGTGCCTGGACAAGGCCTGCACGCGCACGGAAGTGAAGGTCATCACCATCCAGTGAAAGCAGACGGCCCCGCATGCGGGGCCGTTGCAGTTCGGTAGTGCCGGCCGCTGGCCGGCAACCTGGCCAATCAGGCCTTCGGCGTGAGCTTCAGCAGCCGTGCCTTGCTGCCGTCTTCCAGCAGCCACAGCGCGCCATCCGGGCCCTGTTCCACTTCACGGATACGCTCGCCCATGTTGAAGCGTTCGGCTTCGCGTGCGTTGTCGCCGTCGAAGGCAACGCGCACCAGCGACGTGGACGACAGGCCGCCGATGAAGGCGCTGCCCTTCCACTGCGGGAACAGGTTGCCGCTGTAGAACATCAGACCGGCCGGGGAAATCACCGGGTTCCAGGTCACCTTCGGCGCGGCGAATTCCGGGCGGGTGTCGTGGTCGGGAATCGGACGGCCATCGTAGTGGTCGCCGTTGGACACGATCGGGTAGCCGTAGTTGGCACCGCGCACGATCAGGTTCAGCTCATCGCCGCCGGCCGGACCCATTTCCTGTGCCCACAGCTTGCCGTTGGCATCGAAGGCGATGCCCAGCACATTGCGGTGGCCCAACGACCACACCTGTGCGGCCACGCCACCCTGCGAGGCGAACGGATTGTCGGCAGGCAGGCTGCCGTCATCGTTGAGACGGATGATCTTGCCCAGGTTGCCGCTCATGTCCTGCGCCGGATCGAACTTCTGCCGTTCGCTGGAACTGATCCACAGCTTGCCGTCCGGGCCGAAGGCCAGGCGGTGGCCGTAGTGGCCTTCGCCACTGACCTTTGGTGTCTGCCGCCAGATCACCTTCAGGTCTTTCAGCTGGCCGCCGCCGTTGGCATCGAGGGCGAGGGTGGCACGGGCCACGGCCGCGCCGCGCGTATCCAGCGTGCCTTCCTCGGCATAGCTGACATAGACCACATGGTTGCGGGCGAAATCCGGATGCAGGATCACATCACCGAAACCACCCTGGCCGCCGTACGCGACCTTGGGGACACCGGTGATCTCATGCTTCTTGCCGCCGGCCAGGTCCAGGTGCTGCAGCTTGCCGCGCTTCTCGGTCACCAGCAGGCTGCCATCGGGCAGGAAGGTCATCGCCCACGGCTGGTCGAAGCGGCTGACCTCGGTGGCGGTGAAGGGGCGCTGGTCGGCGGCGGTTGCAGCGGTTGCCGGGACCTTCTGGCCAGTGGCATCAGGGCCGGCAGCATTGCAGGCGGTGGTGGCGAGGATCGGCAGCAGGCCGAGCGCGAGCAACAGGGGCGTGCGGGTCATGGGTATCTCCAGCGGAAGGGGATGCGGATGGCCAGGCTCTCTCTTGTATACCACTGGCGGGGTGACGGTCGTGGCCCGAAGGTCCTGCTACCCCCTGTGCGGCTTGGCGCGGATCGTCTAGGGTGTTCTCGCCCGGGCAAAGCATGCCCGCCTGTCTGCCAAGGAACTGCAATGAACGCACCGATCATCCATCGACCTTCGCCCGCCTTCATCGCCGCCTCGTGGGTGGCCCTGCTGCTGGGCGCGGTGGCCTACCTGGTAGGCCTGTTCAATGCCGAAATGCCGCTGAACGAAAAGGGCTATTACCTGACCCTGCTGCTGTTCGGCCTGTTCGCGGCGGTGTCGCTGCAGAAGAGCGTGCGCGACCGCGTCGAGAGCATTCCGGTGAGCAGCCTCTACTACGCGCTGTGCTGGTTCGCGCTGCTGTCGGCGCTGTTGCTGCTGCTGGTCGGCCTGTGGAACGCCACCCTGGTGCTGAGCGAAAAGGGCTTCTATGGCATGGCATTCGCGTTGTCGCTGTTTGGCGCGGTGGCGGTGCAGAAGAACACCCGCGACCTGATTGCTGCCAACGCGGCCGAGCCGAAGCGCGCTTCGTCGATTCCGCCACTGCCGGAACAGGACTGACGGGCGGAGGTAGAGCCGAGCATGGGCTCGGCTCTACAGCTGAGGCTTCAGCCGAGCATGGGCTCGGCTCTACAGCTGAGGCGTCAGCCGAGCATGGGCTCGGCTCTACAGGGCATGGTTATCCGCCGTTGTTCCGGCGCGGGTCCAGGTTCACTGCTTCTTCCCAGCCGCGCCGTACGGCACTGCGGGCCTGCGCCCATTCCAGCCGGCTCTTGCCGCGCTCTTTCGCCCACCGCGTTTCCAGCTCACCTTCGATCTCTTCGTATGCGCGGATCATGTCCTGCGCGCGCGCCGTGTGGCCGATCTGGTACGCCGGCTCGTAGTCGTCGAAGAACAGCTGGTTGTCGTAGTACGGCTCGCTGGTATAGCGATCACGCCAGTAGTCCGAAACGGCCTGGCGGGGTGTGCCGTCTTCCGGCACGCGGCCGGGGATCTGGTAATCGGGGCTCATGGGCAGGAGGCTCCGTGGTGGACGAAGCTTGATCCTGCCCATCGGCCGGTTAACGCGCCGGGCGGGCAGCGTGACCGCCAGGTCAATCCACGGCGACGTCCTTGCGCGGCAGCTTGTAGATGACCGCGCCAACAGCGAAGGCGACCAGCGCCGCGGCGATGTTCTGCCAGCTGGCACTGGCGAACAGGGCCATGCACAGCAGCAGGGCCAGCACCGGAATCAGCGGGCCACCGGGCAGCTTCAACGCACCGGGGCGGTCGGCATAGCGCTTGGCCAACACCAGCACCGCTGCTGCAGTACCGATGTAAGCGAACAGGCGTGTGGTCATCGACAACAGTGCCAGCTGCACGAACGACCCGGACAGGGCCAGGCCGAGGGCGATCAGGCCCTGGCAGAAGATCGCTGCGGCCGGGGTACGGAAGCGTGGGTGCACCTGCGCCAGCACCTTCGGGCCGTAGCCATCGCGGGCCAGGGCGAACAGGAAACGCGGGCCCATCATCATCGTGTTGCTGTTGGTGCCGAGGATGGAGATGGTCGCGCCCACGGTGAGGATCAGCGCCAGCGCCTCACCACCGAAGCTGGAAGCGGCATCGGCCAGCGGGGTGGCCGACGCGGCCAGGCCCGGCAGCGTGCCTTGCGCCACGATCTGCACCGCCGCGTAGATCACGGTGACGGTGACGATCATGGTGATCAGCGCGAACGGGATGTCGCGGCGTGGGTTGCGGTATTCGCCGGCCGCGGCCGGGATGTTCTCGAACCCGGCATAGGCATACAACAGCAACAGCGCTGCCTCGCCCATGCGCTGCAGGTCGTGCGGGTCGGGGCGCTGGCCGGAGAAGGCGAGCTGCGGGTCGATGTAGAACGCGCCGATGGCCACGAACAGCAGCAGCGGCAGCATCTTGCCGATGACCAGCACGATGCCGGTACGGGCAGCCGAACGCACGCCGATGATGTTCACCCCGGTCAGGAAGGCGAGCGAGACAACGATGATTGCGATGCGGCCCATGCCTGCGCCTGCCCACGGCCAGAAACGCGCCACGGCGTCGGCCAGCGCATTGCTGAGCGCTGCGGCGGAGCTGATGCGGGTCAGCCAGATCATCCAGCCGATCTCGAAACCGGCAAAGCGACCGAAGGCTTCGCGCGCGTACAGGTAGCTGCCACCGGGTTCATCGAAATAGCTGGCTGCCTGCGCATAACACAGCACCAGCAGGGCGACGACGATGCCGGCGGCGACCACGCCCCACAGGCTGAAGGGCCCGAGCAGGGCAACCGTGGCCGCCGGCAGCAGGTAGATGCCGCTGCCAACCACATCGTTGATGGACAGGCCGACAATCTGCCAGCGGCTGACCGCGCGTTGCAGTTGTGGTTCGTCGGCGGTGCTCAACGTGCGGCTCCTTCAAGCGCGGGCAGTTTCCATTGCGCCTGCAGGCGCTGGTATTCGGCGCGTGGCAACAGAACGAAACGCGGCGTGTCCTGCGGGCGCAGCCAGTCCAGCAATGCCTGCATGCGCGCCTGTGGCATCGCGGTGCAGCCGGCGGTGGCCTCGCCGGGCTGGCGCCACAGATGGGCGAAGATGCAGCTGCCCTTGCCAGGCTGGTTGTCCGGGTTGTGGGCGATCACGAAGCCTTCCTGGTAACGCACGTCGCCCTTGTTGTGCAGGTCCAGCCGCATCGGTTCGGTGGAGCCGGTGATGGCGGCACTGCCGACCTTCTTTGCATCGACGATGCGGTTGTAGAACGGCGACGCCGGTACGTCCATGCAGTAGCTGGTGCTGCTCATCGGCTGGTAGGTCATCGCCGTGCCGGGCCGGGTGACGGCATAACCGAACGCGCTGCCCAGCGCGAACACGCCGGCCGGGCTGCGGCCGTCGCCTTCCTGTTTCTGCGGGCCATCGGCCTGGGCAGGATGCAGGCCCAGGCCCCAGGCACTACCGGTGCGGCCCAGCGCCACCGGGAATGCCTGTCCGTGCGCGCGCCATTGCTTGCCGTCGCGCACGAAGGCCTGCAGCTGGCCCTGCGTGCTGTCCCAGTTCTCGCTGGTGACGACGATCAGTTGGCGAGCGTCGTCCAGCGGCGCAGCATGGACAGTGACGGCCGCTACGAGCAGCAGCGCGGCGGATGCAAGGCGGGCCAGCAGCAGGTTCATCGGGCGCTCCGGTCAGGAATCCAGCAGGTGATCGATCCGTTCCAGGTTCACCGCCAGCTGTTGCTGGCGATCCGGATTGGCATGGCAGAGCAGCACGAACAGGAAATCGAGCAGGGCGTGCATGGCGCTACGGTACAGCAGCTGTGCCACCTGCGGCGCACGGTCGTGCGCGCACACCACCAGCGCCGCATCGGCATGGGCGCGCAGCGGGTTGGCGGTGTGGCGGGTGATCGACACTACCTTGCCGCCCATGTCCTGGAACTGGCGCGAGAGCTGTGACAGCTGTGGCAGGTTGCCGAACTCGGAGAACATCAACAGCACATCGCCCGGACGCGCCGCGGACAGGTTGGCCAGCATCAGGATCGGATCGGTATGCGGCACCACCAGCAGGCCGAGCAGCGACAGCCGCATGGCGAATTCACGTGCGTACAGGCCGTCGTCACCGAGGCCGTGGACGAACAGCTTCGGCGCGCCGTCGAGCAGCTGCACGATGCGCTCGATCTCCTCGCGCGGGTTGGCCTGGCGGGTCTCCTCCTCGGCCTGCGCCTTGCTGCGGCGCAGGGCATCGCCCAGGCGCAGGTAGTCATCGCTGATATCCGGTGCGGCCGGCGCCTGCTGCGGGTCGGCACCGGCGCGGGCGACATCCTCGCCGATGGAGTACTTCAGGTCCGGGTAGCCCTTGAAGCCGAGCTTCTGGCTGAACTTGACCACGCTGGACTGGCTGATGCCCAGGGCACTGGCCAGCTGCTGCGAAGAGTAATCGCGCAGCAGGTGCGCGTTGTCGAGGATGAAGTCGGCAATGCGGCGTTCGATGGCCGACATCTGCCCGCGCTCGGTGCGGATTTTCAGCAGGGGCGGCATGCGGGGCGTCCGGGCGTGTGTAGGCGCGTTGCGGTGGGTCGCGCAGAGCTTGTCATGGGT